>JAFSVX010000015.1 GCA_017444785.1 Clostridia bacterium | reverse complement strand
CATGTCAGAATTTTCATCATTGACAGTAATTTTCTCAAAAGGTTCAGAACTTTCAGCCTCAGTTTCTTCCAAATTCTCATTATTGCCTTCAGAAAGCTTTATATCTGCTGTTTCATTATTTATTTGCTCTTGAGCATCAATCTCTTCAGGTTGGAAAGCCACCTTAAGATTGTCAATATTTTCTGACTTTTCATCTTCTTCAGATTTTAAGTCATCAACAGTTTCATTATCCTTCTGTTCTGAAACAATCTCTTCAGACCTTTCTTCAGATTTTACATCTGATTTATTTTCTATTGTCTCTTTTTTTGTTGCAGGCTTTCTTCTTTTATTTTCTTTATAAGCATCAAGAATTGGGCTGTCAAAAAGGTATTTTGCAAGGCTGAGATTCGCCTGTTTTGCCTCTTGAAGTGCTTTTTTATAAGCTTCAGGATCATTAGCTTTCAACAGTGCAATTTGTTTGATGATTTCTTTTTCTTCGTTTCTTGCCTTTTGGGCAGTAATTTTTGCAGAGGAAACATCAGCTTTATTTGAAGCTGATTTTTTATTGATAACATTTTCTATATTTTCGCTCACAATTTTTCCTCCACAATTGTTCTAGATTTAGTATATATATTTTTTACAAAAAGGTCAAATGATATTTGATATAATTTTAAATATATCTTACAAATGCCTTATCAATATTTTTGTCAGTTACAGACAGCTTAGCGCCTTTTGAAAGCCTTGTATCTTCCTCAACCGATGTGCCAGACACTGCTGAATACTGTTCTTCTCCAAGTGAAACGACAATTTCACTTGATTCATTGTAAAGATCGGCAGCCAAGATTTCAGTGCCACTTGAAGTATTACCTTTAAGATCAAACACTTTCACACCTTTTCTGTATCTTGCGAGTTTATCAATTTCATTGACATTCACACGTTTTGCATAGGCTTTGTTGCTGACAAGCAACACACTGTCATCACCAGTTATCTGAGTTGCAAGCACTACGTTATCTCCGTCTGAAAGTGCAATTCCCTTAACACCGGCAGAGATTCTTCCTTGAAGTGGGATATCATCTTTAAGTGCGTTAAGCGACATACCATCTTTTGTGATAAACAAGATAGTTGTATCCTTTTTATCTGGCTCAATTCTGATAACTTTGTCGCCATCTTTAAGCTTGATTGCTTGATATGATGATTTAAGCAGTTGATATTCGCTTGTATTTGTCTTTTTGATCATGCCACCTTCAGTGAAGAATAACAAATCTTCTTGAACAAGGTTGCCTTCTGCATTCATAAAATAGACAATTTTTTCTTCCGCAAGGGCGCCATTTGCAATCTTACTGAGAGCAATTCCGTTATCCTTAAACTTATGGTTTGGAAGCGCAGAAATAGGAATTTTATATGCATTTCCAAGGTCTGAAAACGCCAAAAGTACTTTGTCAGATGTTGTTTGGAAAGTTGTTATGTTGACTTCTGACAAAGAGGATCTTTCACTCCAAACTTTTGAGGTTTGGGCATAGTGTCTTGCCGTCATACATTTTATTGTTCCCAACTGAGTTGAAGCTATAACAACATTTTCCACAGGTCCTTTTGCGCCAGCCGAGCTTGCGGTTGTAACTTTATAGTCATTCAAATCATCAAGCACATCACTGCGTCTGCCATCTTTGAATTTACGCTTGATTTCATCCATTTCCTGCTTTACAAGTTCAAATTGAAGCTTCTTGCTTGCAAGGATTTTTGTAAGCTCTTCTATGCGTTTTTCAAGCTCCAAAAGTTCTTGTTCAAGCTTGAATATTTCAAGACTTGTAAGACGTGCAAGGCGCATGTCAAGAATTGCTTGAGCTTGCCTGTCAGAAAGAGTAAATCTGTCGCGGAGTCTTTGCTTTGCAACTGTGACATTTTCACTTGTTTTGATGATTTTAACAACCTCATCAATGTTTCGAACCGCAATGATAAGACCTTGCAAAATATGCTGTCTTTCTTTTGCAGCGTTAAGGTCAAATCTTGTTCTCTTATAGATAACTTCGCGCTGGAAATTGACATAGTATGCCAGCATATCCAAAAGTCCCATTTGTTGAGGTCTGCCATCGGCAATTGCAACCATGTTGATACCATAAGAGACTTGCATGTCAGTATATTTGAACAAACAATCCAAAACTTTATTGACATCAGTATCTTTTTTAAGCTTAATTACAGTTCTGTTGCCGGTTTTGTCCGACTCATCAAGGATTTCATTGATACCACCAAGGATCTCCTTTTTTGCTTCTCTTATTTCAAGTATTTTTTGTTGAAGTT
>JAFSVX010000014.1 GCA_017444785.1 Clostridia bacterium | reverse complement strand
TTAAAGTTGACTATTAAGATGCTGCAAAATTCGGCATAAGGTCCAGATGGGTTTTCCGCCTTAGTGAAATATTTGGAAAGGACATCTGATGCACTTATCTTTTTATCATCAATACAGTTTAAAAGCGCAAAGACAAAAGCGATGAATTTGCGTGATTCTTCTGGAGGAGTTAAATAGCCTGACTTAACTGTTGCTTTTTTCCACTCCAAATCAAAGTTAAAATTGATCATGCAATCTTTGATAAGATTAAACACTGACTCGGTTTTCGCAATAGATTTCAAAACATCACTCACGCGTTTATCAATCATGATAAACTTTGATGCAGCCATCTTGTCGCATGCTTCGACAAAAGGTTTAAGTTCATTTATGGTTTCACTCATAATATCACCATCTTTAGTAATTTTAATTATTTTACCATATTAAAGAGCGTTTAAGCAAACAATTTAAGCACAAAAGTCGCAAATAATTATACATTTCTTACAAAATTTGCCATAAATACTTCTTTTTTTGAAAATTTATGTTATAATGATAGAAATTTAAGTGGAGGTCAAAATGGACATATCAAACAATACAACAGTCAGTAAACTTGTTCTTTTATATGTTTTTGACAAAATGGAAATCCCTTTGACCGAAGCAACGATCACCGATATGTGTTGTAATCGAAACAGCTGGATTGGATATTTAACATGCAAAGAAGTGCTCTCTGATCTTATTGAAAACGGATTTGTAGTGGTTTCTGCAAACAACTCTGGTGAAGAATACTATGCCATCACCACTGACGGAAGATCTTGCGTTTCATACTTTTTCATGAAGATTCCGGCAAGCATCCGTGATGAAATTGATGTCTTTATTCGCGAAAACAGACAGTCTTTCAGGCGCAAACAAGAATACTTCTCTGACTACTATAAAAATGCGGACGGCAGTTATACTGTGCTTATGAAAATAATTGAGCCTCTTGGCACAAAAATGGAGCTTAAACTCAATGTCGCCAACCGCGGTATAGCAAAGATGATTTATAACAAATGGGAAGAAAGGGCAAGCCAAGTCTATGCCTCACTCTATGACATTTTGATTGATCAATAACGTGTATGATTAAATTTTTATTAAATTATTAATAAATAAAAAAAGCAACAAAAATTGTTGCTTTTTTATTTATAATATAAAACTATTCCGCTATACCAATAAACTCGGCAGCTTTTACCTCATCAGGCTTATCCAAGCTTATTCTGTAAAGATAAGTCTTGCTTGTTGTTTCGTTTGTAACAAATCCATATAAATATCCGTTCACAATTTCAGGAGCCATAAGCTCATCAGCATCAATAACCTCAGTTAAAGACAATTGAATAGGCATTTTTTCATCTTGATTTTCTTCTGTTAAATTCTTGAATCTGCTTTTATAAACTTTTTTTGCGATTGTATATACCACAAAATCGCCATCTGTTCCAATAAAGGCAAGTTCGTCCTCACTGTCAAACTCGTGAAGATTATTATATGTGAGTTTATCATTATCCCAAGTGATCAATCTTAAAACTTCATCTTCATAAACTAAAACTGAAAGTTTTTCGTCAACTTCAAGGAATATTATATTTTCATAGTTCTTTGAGCAAACAATATCGTTTTCACCAAATACAAGAGAATCATCACCAGCTGTTATATTTGCACTGTAAACAGCGCTGTCATAAGCATAAATAAGTCTACCTGCTTTTACTGTTAAAAGAGTAACATCTTTGCCTTCACTGAGAAGATCCTCGCCTGTTCCATCAGGAAGAACTTTATATACTCTCACCCCTCTTTTAAGTTCTGATTTTTTATCATAAGAGAGTGTGAAATACATATATTTGTCTGCGTTTGTGCCTTCTTCTTCACTAAAAATTGCTGACTTAACCTCTTTCTTAACAAAAGCGGTCTTAACTTTGTCGCCAATTAAAAGAGATGTTAGCGTTGCACTGTTCTTTTCAAACACACAAAGATAAAGTTTATCATCTTGTTTAACAAAATTGAAAGACAAAACATCATCACTTGCCTTTGTTACATAAAGCATCTGATCCACTTTATTTACAAGGTCGTATCTTCTGAACTCAACTTTTCCTGTAAGCATATCTCCACTTTTGTTAACATCGGTGTTTGGAGTTGTGTAATACAAAAAGTCGCCAAAGATATTCAAAGATCCATATTTGAAACCGACAAGTTTATTCACAACCGGCTGAATTTCATGAATAGTTTTAATTTCATTTCCATCGTCATCAGTTGTTGTGTCATATAAAATTTCACCATTGTCATCAAGTTTTACTCGATAGATTCCGCCATTGACAACATTTCCGCCGATATCCGCATCACTGACAGCCTTAGTTCCGTTGACAAAATATAAATAGCCGTCCTTACGAACAGAGATACCGCCATTTGAGGTAACATTTTGAGTGTCTGCAGTTGTTGTGCTTAAATTTGGTTTACAAGCAGTGAAAGACAACAATGTGCAAAAGCAAAGTGTGAAAGCAAACAAAGTTTTAAAAAATTTTTTCATGAATAAATCCTCGCATAAATAATAAATACAATAAATAATATATAATCAATAATCCAATTTGTCAACTATTATTTAAAATCAATCCTTTAAAATAATATTTTTTTGACAATGTCGCCATCACTCGCCCTGCGAAAAGATAAAAAGATTCCTTTATTCCCGCAAACAGTATTGATTGAATAAAAGTTATATCTTTCGTCAGCAAATATTTCATCTTCATTTCCTGCAAAGCCAACAGCAATTGCAAATGGCTTGTTTCTTTTATAAATTATTCCAGCGAATGAGTTTTCAATCCCGTTTTCACTTTTTACAAACTTGGAATTTTTAAATTTTTCTTCCAGCATCTCACATCTTTCAAAACAAGCAAAAATGTTTGAAAGTTTTGCTTTTGCAAGCTTAAAATACAGTTCACTTTCCAACCCAAACATCTTCTGCATCAAATCATCAATCACATTGTTTTTATCAAACTCTAATTCTGAGATGGACAAATTTTTCACACTCTGATATTTATTTTCAATTGCCGAAAGAATTTTCTTTTCATCTTTGATGTTTCCCTTTTTCCCAAAATATTTTTTACTTTCACAATAAAAGCAAAATAAATAGTCATTATTATCAGAAAATTCTTCATCAAAATTAAAAGATAGTTTTTTATTCACCGGCACAAATATACATTTGCCATTGAAATAAACAAACAAAAATCCATAATCACTTGGGCTGTTTTTTATGCTCAGAGTGCTTTTATCCGCTCTTTTTTCAACATATAAAAATACACCTGATTGAGTTTTTGATTTCGCTTCATAAAGTGAAACAATAAATTTTTCATATTCCATTACTATAAAATAGCATAAAAAATATTCTTAAACATTTTCACGCTTAAGAATATTTTGTATTTTTTTATCATATTTTTGTAAGATTATATACAATCAACTGAAAATTTCTGAATATAATTGATATAAATTTTCAATATCAAGAGCATCTGCCCTTTGTGAAAGTTTTTCTTTGCCAACTTTTTTTTCAAGTTCACTCTTGTTTATATCATAACTTGCTGAAATATTGTTCAAAAGTGTCTTTCTTTTCATTTTGAAAACATTTTTCAAAAACTCAAAAAATTCTTTTGGATATTCATTTTCTTTTAAACTCATAACCACAATACAACTGTCAACCTTTGGAGGTGGCGTAAACATCTTTCTTCCAACGTTTCTCACAATAAAAGCATCTGCGTTTGCTTTGACATAGGCTGAAAAATAACCATAGTTACCATTTTTTGCAGTGGCAACAATTCTCTCACCAACCTCTTTTTGCACCATAACAACAATGCTGCTTGGCCTGTTTTTGAGATTGAAAAGTTTTGTTATTATTGGAGTGGTGATATAGTAAGGAAGATTCGCAACGATCTTAAAATTATCACCAGCAAGCGCATAGATTTTTTCTTCATCAAAATTCAAAAAATCTTCAAAAATAATACTTATGTTGTCAAATTCTTTAAGATTTTCCTTCAGCACACTTTCAAGTTCTGTGTCCACCTCAAAGGAAATGACTTTTTGGGCCTTTTTCGCAAGCTCTTTCGTGAGAGCCCCTGCACCTGCGCCTATTTCAATCACCACATCATCTTCACAAACATTTGCATCACTGACAATGGCTTTTAGAAGGTTTGTATCTGTCAAAAAATTTTGCCCAAATTTTTTCTTAAAGTTTATATCTTTCAGGTTTTCCATTTTATCCCCTTTTCATTTTATAATAAACTCTGTAGGTGTTCTCAACCGTTCTCTTGCAAAATTCTTCAAAATCCATACAAAGCTCATCTGCAATTTTTTGCGCAGTGATTTTCACGTTTGCTGGCACATTGACATGTCCACGGAGTGGCTCTGGAGCAAGGTGTGGACTGTCTGTCTCGACCAAAATTTTATCAAGTGGAATATCTTTCAAAAAACTTCTGTCTGCATTTTTATAGGTGATATTTCCAGAAAATGAAATATAAAATCCAAGCTCCAAAAACTTCAAAGCATACTCTTTATTTTCACTAAAGCAGTGCATAACTCCTTTCCTTTTAAGTAAAGGTGCATATTCTTTCAAAATATTATAAGTTTCCTCGGCGGCACTGCGCGTGTGAATGCATACAGGCAAATCATGCTTGACTGCAATATCAAGTTGCTTTTTGAAAAGATCTATTTGTTTTTCTTTATTGTCAAGCACATGAAAATCCAGTCCAATTTCACCAATTGCAATAACTTTTTCACTGTCTGCAAGCTCATCAATAATTTTTAAATCCTTTTCAGTTATTTGGTCAGCATATTCTGGGTAAAGCCCAACAATAGCATAAATATCCTTATTATTTCCCGCAAGCTTTGCATAACTAAAAGAGGTCTCAGCATCTGTTCCCACTGTGATAATTTTTTCAAGACCGTCTGTTTGCATTGAATTTATAACTCTGTCAGTTACAATACTTTTACTTAAAATGTGTGCATGTGAATCAATGACCATATAGTTTCTCCATCATAATAACTTTTTAAACTGCATACCTTTTAGTATGAATAAAATTTGGCTGATTTTTCTTTTATCAAGCATAACACTACTGCTCTTCACAAGTCCAGAGAATGTTTTGATTGCCCTAAACAGTGCTTCAAACAAAGCGGTAGGCCTCTCACTTGAACTTATGGCGATCTATGCGATTTGGATGGGGATTTTTTCCATCTTAGAGCAAACGGGAATATCCAAGAAATTTTCAAAAATATTATCCCCAATCGTCAACTTGATATTTGGCAAGAAAAATCTTTCAGAAGAAAGTCGAACATATATCACCATGAGTATGTCTGCAAATATGCTTGGCATGGGCGGAGCGGCAACTCCACTTGGCATAAAAGCAATGGAGAGCCTGCAAAAAGACAATCCAAACAAAGACAGCGCAAGTTACAGTATGACCATGCTGATAATCGTAAGCTCGACAGTGCTTCAATTTTTGCCATCAACAATAATCGGTCTGATGACGGCAGCAGGAAGCACCGCTCCCGCAGCAATTATCTTGCCATCAATTATAACAAGCTTATGCTCCACAACTATAGGTGTTTTATTGGTAAAATTTTGTGCATTTATCTCTTCGCTCAAAAAGAGAGGTAAAAAATGATGTCCAACTTTATTTTGCCAATCATACTTATTTTACTACTTATTTATTGTTTTGTAAAGAAAGTAAACGCATATGATCATTTTATTTGCGGAGCAAAGGGCTCGGTTGATCTTTGCATCAACACATTTCCCTATCTTGTCGCAATTTTTGTGCTTGTTGAGCTTTTCAAAGCAAGTGGACTTTCCTCTGAAATAGCCAAACTTGTTTCACCTATCTTTAATTTTCTTGGCATACCCTCAGAACTTGTCGACTTCATGGTCATTCGTCCGTTTTCTGGAAGCGGAAGTATGGCGATGCTGAAAGACCTTTATATGTCATATGGCCCAGACAGTTATGTTTCACACTGCGCAAGCGTCATAGTCAGTGCAACTGATACAGTGTTTTATATAGTGGCTGTATATTTCAGCACGGTCAAAATAAAAAAACTTAAAGGCACCATACCTCTGGCACTTTTAAGTTGTTTTATCGGCAGTCTTATCGCATGCTTTATCTGCAGATTTATCTAGTGTCAAAAAACAGATTTATCTAGTCAAAAAGTTGACAAGATTTATTGAAATCCTCTGCAAAATTAACCTTTGACATTCTTAATCCTTTTTTGCCACCTTTTATTGCTGTCACCAAAAATACGACAGGCTCTGCTTGGATTTTTGGATATATAATATTGATTTTCTTAGGCTCTATTTTATATTTTCGCATTGTGCAAAGCACGTCAACAAGCCGATCCACCCTGTGCACCATATAAAACTTTCCACCAAATTTCAACACTTTATTTGCGCTTTTAACTATGCTTTCCAAATTGGTTTCCACTTCATGAGTTGCAATCGCAACCTCTTTTTTGTCGCTTTGATCCCCGCCCTCATGATAAGGTGGATTACAAAGCACCACATCCGCTCCCTCTTGAGAAAGATACTCCACCGCATTTTCCAATCGATCATTGACCGCAGTGATTTTTTCTTCAAGACCATTCAGCTTTATGGATTTTTGGAACATATCAAAAAGTCTTTTTTGTATTTCAAAGGCAAAAATCTTTTCCATTTTTTGTTTTTTGGAAAGCAAAATTGAAACAACGCCCGAGCCTGCACAAAATTCCACCACTGTATCACTCGCCTTGCTTTTCACATAGTTTGCAAGAAGAACTGAATCCGAGGTAAAACAATAGCCCTCTGGATCTTGAATGACTTTAAGATTTTGAAATTTTAAATCTAATATTTCTTCCATATTAAGCTTCTGGCGCACTTACTGGACAAACTGCAGCGCAAGTTCCACAAGAGATGCACTTTGCTGGATCAATGACAACTTTTCCATCTTTGAAAGAAATTGCCTCCATTGGACAAGCCGCAACGCATCCGCCACATTTGATACATTTATCAGTTATTTTATATGCCATAATTTTATCTCCTATTTATTAGTATTTTCTTTTGAATTTTTATGTGAATGATTGAATTTTTTATGTTTTTTAAAACCGTTATGATTTTTATTGAATTGCTTATTATTTTGCTGATTTTCGGTTTTTATATCTTTTTGATTTTCACTTTCTGATTGTTTATTTTGACCGTTTTGATTGCTATTTTGTAAATTTTCTGATTTATTTTCATCGTTTTTTACATTTATATTCTCATTTTTATCATTTTCATTACGGTTTGATTGTTTTTCTTCCTTTGATTTATTATTTGCTCCAAGCTCTTCAAGTGCAAAGTCATAAATGGTATAGCTATCCTCACCAGTTAACACCTTCACAGAAACTCTTTCTCTTAAAATGTCATTATAAACAACCACACCATTTCCCTTTGGAGTTGATATCCGGCCATTTATCTTTGGCATTTTTGCAAGAATTTCCTCATAGGTTTTATTCTCATAAGCCAAGCAACACATCAGCCTGCCACAAAGACCACTGATCTTTGTTGGATTCAAAGATAAGCCCTGAGTTTTAGCCATCTTGACCGTAACGTGTTCAAAGTCATTCAGAAATCTTGAGCAACAACAAATTTCGCCGCAAGGCCCAATTCCGCCCTTAATTTTCACCTCATCACGTTGACCAACTTGATGAAGCTCTATCCTAACTTTCAGTTCAGATGCAAGTTCTTTCAAAAGTTCACGGAAGTCAACCCTGTCCTCTGCAGAAAATTCAATGACAATCTTACTTCCGTCCAAAAGATACTCTGCAGAAACAATCTTCATATCAAGGTTAAGCTGTTTAACTTTCTCTTTTACAAAGACAAGATCTTTCAAAGCTTTGGTTTGAAGCTCCTCAAAGTTTTTTATATCTTTCTCTGTCGCTTTTCTCAAAATTGGTTTAAGTGGTTCAGCGGCTTGATTTTCATCAATTTCCCTGCTGGCAAAGGCCACTTGGCCAAAACTAAGTCCCGCAGAGGTCTCCACAACAACATTATCACCAACCTCAAGAGTAAGACCATTTGTTAAAAAGGTATAGATCTTACCTGAGTTTTTAAATTTTACACCAGTTACATTTTGCATTTTACCTTAGCCTCCACAATTTTAAGCAAAAATTCATCAACAGCACTTGTGCTATTTGTATTATAAATCAAATCCTCTTTAAGTTGCAAACAATATTCAATAATTTTATAAAGAGCTTTCAAAGAGAAACCCTCAGCAATCTCTTCAAGATCTTTTCTTTGATATTTATTATCAATAAGCTGCGTGTCCCCCGCCTTTATCATCATAAGATCACGAGCAAGCCCCATAAAAAGATCCGCAACTTCAGCTTTGTCAATTGATTTTTCTGAAAAAATACTTGCGAATTTAAGCACATCTCTGCTTGAGTTCATGGTCTTTAAACATTGCAAAGAATTATCATAAAGTTTGATAAATTCTTTATCAGTCGCCATTTTATAGGCTCTTACAAACACTCCGCCCGAGCATGATGCACAAATTTTGCATACCTTTCCATCAATTCCCATGCTTTGAAGCATGTTTTCAATGTCCTCAACGCTGATCAAATCAAGTGTCAAAATTTTACCTCTTGAAAGCACCGTTTGCAAAAGTTTTTTTTCGGCTTTTGCAAGTAAAATGAAATATGATGAAACCGGTGGTTCTTCTATTGTCTTTAAAAGTTTATTTTGCGTTTCCTCGTTTGCTTCGTCAAAGTTATAAAGAATATAAATCTTTTTATCCTCTTCAAACGGTCTGACAAAAACATCAGATACAATTTTTTCAGCATCAGCGACCATGATTTTGCTGTCTTTTCCAAACAAAAGCACATCTGGATGAATATCTTTTTGAATTTTCAGCAAACTTGCATGTTTGTTTTCCACATCAAGCATAACAGATGCCATTTTCTTTGCAAACTCAAAGGCATAGTCCTGATCTTCACTGATCAAAATATAGGTATGGCTCAGCCTGTTTGCGTCCTTATCTTTAAGCACCATTTTATACGCTTTACTTTTATTTATAACATTTTCATAGTTTGCCATATTTAAAGGTTACCAAAATTTGTTTAATTTGTCAATTAAATTAAAAATTACAAAAAATATAAAGCGTACCTTTGTTAAGATACGCTTTAATTTTGTCAATACATATTCACAAAAAACCTTAAAATTTTCAAAGTCATGTCGAATATCGATTATTATAACTTTTAAAGTATTTCAAGTTTTTTATGGAAGCATTTTTCAAAGTCTTTACTTATTTCAAATGCCTTTTCAATTTCAAAAGTGCTGTCGCCGGTAGAGATGGTCTTAAGAATAACAGAATCCCCCAAGATATCACAAGTTATATCCACTATGACATTATTTTTTGTATAGTCAAAAGCTTCAGCAAGTCTGAGAATTATTCCCATTTTATTGACAGCATCAAGGTCATCTTCTTCAAACAGATCTTTATATTTTACCCACTCTGTCAAAGACACATCACCGCCTTGATGAAGTGAAGCAACGAAGGCCGCCAAAATAAGCTCTCTGTGGTTTACACCAAAGATGTCCGAGCCAATGATAACGTTATATGCATTCTTAGCGTGCTGAATGAAGTTTATACGTTTTCCAACATCATGCATGAACGACGCAACACGAAGAACCTTGACAGTGGTTCTTGAAAGTCTGTGCAAGACTCTGAGCTGTTTAAACAAAAGCATAGACAAGTTATAAACCTGCTCGTTATGTTGTTGCTGGCCAGCGTCATGGAAAGATGTTTCAGCGATAACGCTGTAGCCAAGAACGTCAGAGATTGGTCTTTCCATTGTTGAAGGGATAACCTCGCTGAAAAGAATTCCACGCACCATAGCGTTATCATTTATGGAAATTGTATCCATTTTAACAGCGTTGCAAACCTCTTGCAAAATCACCAGTGCAACGGCGAAAACGTCTGCCCTTGGCTCATCAATTAGTTTAATTTTCTTAGTCTTATCAAGTTCAAGTGCAAAAACTTGTTTGCTGATAAACTCAAGCTCTTCCTTGGTGCAGATAAATCCAAAATCGCGGTCCAGTGGATACTTTTTATATTTTCTTACCATCTTTGCAAGGTCAGTTGCATAGTCCCCACTGACAACAAGGCCATACTCTGGATCAACGCTGTCAAACCAAGTGATATCACCAAGAAGCGTTTGAACATAGTGCCTTATTTTCTCAAGGGCAACCTCTTTGCCAAGCTCCTCAAAAGGAAATTTGTTGAGAAGGGAAACCGGGCCAACATCAAGCACAGCATCCTCGATGATGTTTCTGCGGTTATAATAAACAAGGTGCAGTCCGTCAGCAGAAAGATGAACAGCAACACCTTTTGGAACGTCAAAAGAGTTTATTGTTCCAAGATAAATTTTCTCATTCTGGTCGTCATCACTAAGCGTGGTGAAACGGAAGCCACAAGAGGCATAAACCTCATCAAAAAAGCTGTATACATTTTTAGGCTTAGAGTCTCTGAACAAGTTTGCGATAGCAATAGTCCTTGTAACGTCATGAAGCTCACAAACTTTGCGGTAACTTTTAAGCACCTTAATAGTCTGATCAATCTGAGGTTTTTTAAGAAAATGGTCATTATCCTCTTCCAAAGCGAGTTTTATTGGTTCTTTTTGAAAAGCTTGCAAAACAAAATAGTTCTCTGGATCAGCAGCAGCGATATAGAGTTTTGCGGAATAAGTTTCCAATAAAATTACAGCGATTTTTTCCAAAATAAGATCTCCTTTAAGCAAAAATTTTACGCTTGATGAAAGAAAAATCCCTCTTAAAACCTTTCACTGATAAAAGTATAGCACAAAACCCCCATTTTGTAAATATTTTTCTGAAAAGAAAAAATATTGAGAAAAACATTTATATACTTGCAGATATAAAATGCTATATTTTAAATAACTATTTCACAAATGTTTGACAAATTTTAAATTTTTGATAAAATAGAATTGAGGAGTAAAATGATGGTAAAAACAAATGTTACAGATGAAAAACTTGAAGAATTAAAAAATTATTTTAAAAGATATCTTGATCATGATAAAAAACCACTCGATGATTACGAAATCGATATGATCAATTATATTATCGAAGAGCTTGAAAATCCTGCACCTGTTAAAGAAGGGCAATACAAAATACCACACAGATATTTTTATGATTTACTCAGCAGAAATAAAATGCCTTGTGATATTGAAAAAATTGTTTCAAATATTGCGACTTATAAAGAGTATGACGGTTCAATATCCAAAGAAAATGGAGCGTTATTAGAAAAATTATATGACGATGATAAAAATTATTTTTACCTGCATAATATAAACTATCGTGCTTACGGAATGACATCAGAACAAGAGCATGAAATTGCAACAAGTATCTGTAAAAATGGTCTGAGACTTTCAACAATGGGCAACGAAGTTGGAAATTTGAACTATACAACACTCAACAGCCATGAAGATAAAAGTATTTTTACTTTCCTTCCATCGTGGGATCTTGGGAAAGGACTTATGATACTTCAAATTCCAATAGAAGAAGTTGATAATCAAGAAAATATTATTGGATCAGACGTAAGTGAAACCTTAAGTCCCCAAAATCCAGGCTATGTTTTACCAAAATATGTAGTTGGATATGTTGAAAATGGCAAATTCCAAAAAAATCCGATTGAAGAAAGCCAAAGAAAACAATATAAATTCACAACATGTGAAGTCAATGATAATAATAAAACAATGTAAATTTAAAAAAACTGCTGGTTAAGATTTATAAGCTAAACCAGCAGTCTTTTTTTACCTATTCTCAATAAGCCTTTTATATCAATTTTTTTCACAGCATAAAACAAAAATTTGCTCAATATGCGGTTATCAATTCCGCTCGCAAACGAGCGGAACCACTCTCTCAATATCCCCCGCCCCAAGTATAAGTAACGTGTCGCATGGTTTAAGCCTCTCTTCAAGATACTTTTTCATCTCTTCATAATTCAGAAAACTTTTTGCCATTTGGCCGGTTTGTGAAATAGCCTGCGCAAGTCCATCTTGATCCACTCCAGCTTCTTTATTTTCCCTTGCTGGATAGGTTTTATACACAAGCACCTCTTTTGCACCTTTAAAACAAGTTGAAAACTCGTTTAAAAGCAGTTTTGTTCTTGAAAAAGTGTGAGGCTGAAATACAACATAAATGTCGCCCTTTGTTATGCTTTTGGCAAGGTCTATTGTGGCGATAATCTCTGTTGGGTGATGCGCATAGTCATGGTAAACCTCTGCCCCACAAAAAGACGGATAATGCTGAAAACGTCTTTTTACGCCAGAAAAATCAGATAATGCTTTTTTAATGTATTTTGCTTTAACACCATAAAAAAGCGCCACCGAAATTGACGCAAGTGCATTTTGAATGTTATGTTTTCCAAACACACCCAGCCTTATTTTAAACAACTTTTTGCCAAGCAAAAAACAATCGAATTCGTATTTTCCCGGCAAATACTCTTTCACATTTTTCGCACAGATGACACCATTTTCCCGCACTGAATAACCGATACTTTTTTGTCTGCCATTCATCTTAGCATTTTCATCATCAGCATTATACACAACCAGTCCAGTTTTCTTTGTATGACCAGCAAATTTTTTAAAGGATTTTTTTATATTTTCAAATGTTTTGAAATAGTCCAGATGATCTTTTTGCACATTCAATATCACGCTGACATCACTTTTAAGTGACAAAAAGCTATCGACATACTCACATGCCTCAGTAATGAAAAACTTATCTCCGCCAACACGCACATTCCCGTCAAGAAAATCCACTTCCCCGCCAATATGCACAGTCGGATCGAGCCCAGCCTCACAGAAGATTTTACTTATCATGGCAGTTGTTGTGGTCTTTCCATGACTTCCAGCAATACTTATCACATTTTTATAACAGCCGGCAAGCATGCCAAGTGCCTGCGACCTTGAAATAATCTTTTTACAAAGTTTTTTTGCAAGCAAAAGTTCTCTGTCATCATCTGCAATTGCAGCACTGACAACAAGCATGTCCGCATCTTTAATTAAGGATGACACACCGCCTATGCAAACATCTATTCCCTCTTTTTGAAGCCTTTTAGTGACCTCGCTTCCAACCCTGTCAGAACCACTGACAACATGCCCTTGACTTTTTAAAATCAAAGCTATGGCGCTTTGACTGATACCACCAATGCCAAGAAAATGAATATGATTTAAAAATTTCTTCATACCATATAATATGATTTCAAAAATTGTTTTGACAAGCAAATAAAAAATAACTAAACTCTTAAACACAATAATATGCTTTTCAAAAATTATTTTGACATTTACAAATAAATCAAATGCCATCAATTTTCAGAAGCAAAGTATAATTAGAAAAAATTTTTGACCAAAACAAAAAACAATATAAAATTTTTAAGCACAAAAAAAGTCAGCAACGCCGACTTTTTCATTCGAAAATAATTCCGGTCCCATATAATAAAGGGTAGCAATTATTCTTGTGCTTGTGCTTTAGCTTCTTCAAAAGCTTTAAGTACGATATCACGAATTTCCTCTCTGGTCTCAGTGTTGCTTGGATGAACAACATCTTTGAACTGACCGTCAGGAGTTTTACGGTTAGGCATTGCAATAAAATAACCTTCATTGCCTTCGATAACCTTTACGTCGTGAACAACAAAGCAATCATCAATAGTGAAAGAAACACTTGCTTTGATTTTACTTGTTTCGCTTTTCACAATGCGTACTCTTACGTCTGAAATCTTCATAGTCTACCCCTTTTTAAGTAAAATTTTTATTGCTTAAAAACCTCTAAGCAATTTTATTGTATAATATAAAAATCAAAATAGCAAACGATTTTCAAAGAATTTTAAAATTTTTTATAATTGATTTTTCACCAAATTTTCAAGATAGATGGCCAAATCTTTCTTAATCTTTTCATCTTTAAGCGACATTTCAACAACGCACTTAACATACTCAAGGTTATTTCCAAGGTCATAGTATTTTGCATCAAACTTACAAGCCACAACATTGTTGTTTTTGATTTCCATGGCTATTGCTTCAGGGAAAAATACTTCACCATTTTTGTGTTTTTCGCATTTTGGGATATTTTCAAAAATACTTGGAAGCAAAATATATCTTGCAAGTGACGCCAAATTTGATGGATTTTCACCAAGTTTTGGTTTTTCCACAAAACCTTTGACCTCAACAACTCTTTCATTGATTTTCTTACCAGGTGTTATTATGCCATAGCTTGAAACCTTTTCATCTGGCACCTGCAAAGCCCCAACAACATACTTACCTGTCTTGTTGAAACACTCAATCAACTGTTTGCTTGCAGGCTGAGTGTCAGCTTCGTTTATGCACAGATCATCTGCTGTCATCAGCAAAAATGCATCATTTTTCACAAACTTTTTAGCAGACATGACCGCACCCGCACTGCCATTCAGCTTGCCTTGATACACAAATTTTATATCAAGGTTATCCACAGCTTTTTTCCATTTATCAAGCAAGCACTCTTTATCCGTGCCTTTTATCAGCTCTTCTAAATTTTTATCGTGCGACAAAAACCTTATAACATCTTTCTTTTGCTTTGAAATGACAATCACAACCTGTTTTATTCCGCTGTCCACACACTCCTCAAGTAAATATAAAAGTGCGGGCGTATTTCCAATTGGGAAAAGCTCTTTTGCCACCGCCTTTGTTGCAGGAAGCGCTCTTGTGCCCTTTCCCGCCATAAGTATCACTGCTTTTGATATTTGCATAATTTTAAACTCCTTTTTAATATTTTATTATATGGTTTGCTTAAAAAAGAGGCTATTGAAATATTCAAAAACCTCTTAGTTAAACTTAAAATACAACTTTAATATGCACTTTTTTGCCCTTTCTTAAAATGACTTCACCTTCAGCCTTGACTGTCATGTTAGGATCTGTAATTTTATCATCATTAAGAGATATTCCGCCCTGAGCAATAAGTCTTCTTGCCTCGCCATTTGACGCTGTTATGCCAGCTTTAGTTGAAAGCTCCAAAACTCCAATGCCATTTGGATAAGCCTTGCCATCAATGTTAATAGTCTTCATGTTTTCGCTGTTGCCACTGCCACTGAAAATTTCCTCTGCAGTTTTTTGAGCAATGTGCGCATTCTCTTCACCGTGAATAAGACTTGTAACAACAAATGCCATTTGTTTCTTTGCTGCGCGAATGTCTTTTGAGCAAAGCTCACTGATCTCTTCAATAGGCATATCACTGAACCATTTAAGCACGGTTGCAACGTCCGCATCATCAACGTTCATAAAATATTGATAGAAATCATAGACAGAAGTTTTACCCTCATCAACCCAAAGTGCGCCACCACTTGTTTTGCCCATCTTTTCGCCCTTGCTGTTTAAAAGAAGTGGAGTGGTCATAACATCAAGAGTAACATTACGCTTTTTACGTGCAAGTTCCACACCTGCGACCATGTTTCCCCACTGATCAGAGCCACCAACTTGAAGCACGCAACCATACTTTTCATTAAGATGCTCAAAATCAAAAGCCTGAATTGGCATATAGCCCATCTCAAGAAAAGTAAGGCCACCCGTTGCAAGACGTTTCTTATAAGCCTCTGCAGAAAGCATAACATTGACATTAAAATATGTTCCAACATCACGCAAGAAATCCACATAGCTGTAAGACTTCATCCAATCAGCATTTGAAACAATCATTGCTGGATTCTCACCGTCAGTCTTAATAAATTTTTTACTAAGTTTTTTAATATTTTCGAGGTTTTGCTCTATTCTTTGTTTATCAAGCATAACCCTCATATCACTTCTTCCAGAAGGATCACCAATTTGAGCGGTTGCACCACCGATAACCAAAATACCATGATGTCCCGCTTCTTGCAAAAATCTAAAAGTTCTCAGAGAGCACAAATGTCCCATATGGATAGCATCTGCAGTTGGATCAATTCCAAGATAGAATGTTATTGGCTTTCCATTTAAAAGTTGTTTCAATTTTTCTTCATCTGTGGTCTGATAAATAAGGCCACGTTTCTTCAAAAAATCATATAAATCAAGTCCGTGAATTTTCATAACGATCTCCTTAAACAATAAAAGTGTAGCATATTATTTATTTTAAGTAAACAAATTTTGAAAAATGGCAAGAAAAAAAGTCCACTTTTGTGAACTTTTTTCATTTGAAAGTAAATTATTTGATAGAAACAATTTTTAAATCATAACTTCCGTTTGGTGTTTCAACTGTTGCAACTTGACCTTTTTTCTTGCCAACAAGAGCTTTACCAATTGGCGATGCATTTGAAATCCAACCTCTGTCAGGATCACTTTCAATGGTTCCAACAATCTTATATTCCTCTTTCTCGCCAAGTTCTTCATCAAGCACAACAACAGTAGATCCAACGCGGACAACATCATTTGCAAGCTCGCTTGAATCCACAATTTTTGCCTGACGTAAAGTCTCCTCAATCATGTTAATTTCAGATTCCACCCTGCCCTGTTCTGCCCTTGCAGCGTCATACTCAGAATTTTCGCTCAAATCCCCGTATTCACGTGCAGTTTTAAGCTTTTCCAAAACTTCAGGACGGCGAACGGTTTTAAGATATTCCAATCTTTCTTCTTTTTCTTTTTTACCTTCAAGTGTTATATAAATTTCTGCCATAACTTTGGCCTCCTTTTGCAATTTCAGTTTATGCAATAAGCATATTAAATGTCTTTATTTCACAATTTATAACGCGTATTATAATGATACAAACTCAACTTGTCAACTGTTTTTAATAAAAAATATATTAAATTTTTAGTTGCTTTATTCATAATATTTTGCTAAAATCTTTTTGAGGCGGTAAAAATGATAAGAATTTGGGCAAAATGTTATAAAGGAAACAAGATTATCAATAGTTTCATTTATGAAAGTATTGACAGATTCTCTGCTGACACTTTTTATCTTCATGTCCAAGAAATATGTCATAAAATGGACATCCCCACACCATTGGTGCTTCGCTATCACACAGAGAACTATGTTGAGTTCAACCGCACTGTGTTTAAACCTGCCGACTTTGTTGAGAGCGTAAGCTTTGACAAATTTATACTTGAAGAAGCAAGTTTAAAATAAAATAAAGCAAATTTTTTATATTAAATAAGTTCTTAAAACAAAAATAAAACAGGATAAATTGATCTATCCTGTTTTTATTTTTGCAATCAAGTGCATTTTACACAAGTTGATCAATATTCAATACAACATCAAAACAGCCAATCAAATCATTCATCTTTTTAAGGCCAATTGGGCTTGTGAAGCAAACAACAGTTGTCTGGTTTGAAACAGATAATTTTGCCAATTTTTGAATAAAATTACCATAGATAGATTGTGGGTATGTCTCAAGAACATTTATCAGCCAATTAAGATTGTCCAAAACAATCACAGTTTTAAAACCAAGTCCAGTGTAAAATTTTGATCTTTCCACCGCAGACTCAATCAAAGCCACTGTTTCAAACTCGTCCCCAATTGTCTCTGGGAAATATTCCGTCAGTTGAAGATTAGATGCCGGCTTTTGCGATCCTTTCAGCTTATCAAAACAAACTTTACAAACACTGTATCCCGCATTATTAAACTCTTTTGCAACAGTCTCAGTAAGTTCTTCCCTTTTTTCCTGAGAAGATGCAATCACAATGTTTGATGATTTTGACTTTACAGAAAATTTATCAAATATATTTATGTTTTCTTGTGGCGCAGACAAACCATTTTTCATGTTTATCACATCAAGTTTATTTGCAAGGTTTCCATTTATCTTAATTATTTGCGAGACCTTGGTTTCCCCATCTTCCACAAAATATTCAATGATATCATTATCTTTTAAGGCATATTCGTTTACTAAATTTAAAGGAATAACAATATCCAAAGGAGATTTAACAAACTTGAGTTTTCTTGCATAAAATTGGTCATTTTCCACACAAACAACGCCTTTTTGAATTAAAAGTTCATCTTTTTTGGCATCATTTTTATATTCCGCTTTAAAACTTGCAACGCCTGACAAAATTGTGTCTTGATATGCAAGGCCATCATCAAAACATGTGGCACCACTGCTCAGGAAATTTTGACTTAAAGTTGGCGCTTCCACCTTATCAATAAGGTCAACGAATTTCTGGTATGATTTTTGGCCAGTCCTTGCAGGTCGTCCACGCAGTGAAGATGCATTATTTTTTGGCATAGCACCATGAATTATACCCACAATATATTCAATAAGTTGATCTTTTTTCATTGTGGTTGGTGAAGGAACACCAACCTCTCTGCCAAGTTCCCTAAGATCATAAATACCAAGTTTTTCAAGGTCCTCTTTTGAGTAAGAGCTGCCTTCCATATTATAAATCACGGTAGAATCCTCCATTACTGGTGATATTATAACACATTTGTAAAATTTTGTAAACAAAAATCTTTAATGGAAAAATTTTTCTACTATTTCGACCAATTTAGACTTATATTTAATATTTTTTGTGCCACTGCCCCCATTTGAGATGAAACAAAGCGGAGGATAAACCACGCACCACCAGTTATCACCTGTTCCCGTTCCAAGCGACAAAATCAGCGCATCATAATAGCCGTTTTCAAGCGTAAATTCTTCGTAGCTTCTTGTTGGGAAATACTCTTCACTGAGTCTTGCCTTGCAGGTATAGTCATATCCATTTTCAGAAAGGACTTGATCTGCCACCCGCTCTATGTTTTGCAGATTGTCACTTAAAATCTGATAGGCTTTGCAAAAAGAGGTGCCCTCAGCAATAAGTGGAGTTAAATAGTCCACCACACGTTCTTTAACTTTATACTTGACACATTGATCATCGCTGCTGTTACTGTTTGCGCGAATATGTATCCTTAAATAACCTTCCGCAAGTGCGCTTGATGAAACACTATTTTTCAGCATAAAGCCAACAAAAACTCCGCAAACTGCAATAAATCCGATAAAAAGAGAAATTATTTTTTTCATGTTTTTCACCTCACAAAAATTATTGGAAAAAGCGAATAAATTAAAACAAAGAAAAAAAGCAAATCTTATCAGAATTTGCTTTTTTATAAATAATTTATTGGCAGTTAAAAATTCAAATTAAGAGGGTTATAGATAACAAGCCTTGTCCCCTTAGCAAAATTGTTTTCTGCTTCAGGATTTTGAGATAAAATATCCTCTGGTCTGACATTTATGGTCTTTGCAATATTAAACAAGTTTTCATTTTCACCAGTGATATAGACACGAATACCTGCATCATTTTGGACTTTGTCGTCCTCTTCTTGAACAGAGCTTACATATGTGATGAAGCTTTTTTGATATTTTTTCTGGTTGACATCAATTTCCAATGTTAAAGCGACTTCGCTTTGAGTTTTCAGCTTATATGATAAAACCTTGACAGAAACTTTCAATTCATCTTCATCATTAAAATCTGCAATTTCCACAGTGAATGGCGCAAGTCCATTTAAAAGTATATTTTCTTGGTTTTCTAGTCTAAAGACTGCATCCACACTGACCGCACCGTTGACGAGAAATTTATCTTCATTTTTCACAACATCACTGACAGATGCTGTGGCGCTGTTTATAAAACAAATGTCTTGTACTTCTTGGTCAAGTGGCATCGAAATAATTTGATTATCAGTGTAAAAGTTATCTCCTTCAAAAATATTTGATTTCACACACTCATATTGGCAAGAAGTAACTTTCTCAACCGAGAACAAATCTTCCACAGCCACCATACTATCTTTGCTGTAAACCGAAATGTCCGCCGTCATTTCCAAAGCATAGATTATGTTTGAATTGCCATCAATTTCACTGACAGAGGCAGTAACATTAAGCCCAGAAAGTACGATATTTGCATCAACCGTATTGTTTGGAACAGTTGATAAAACTGCTGTTTCGTGCTTAAATTCTATGGTTTTAACTTGATTTACTATTTCGCCATCAACCAAAAGCGCAGTGTTGACAAAAGCTTCACCCTCAAGCGTTACAGTATCAATGCCAGCAGTAACGTTTTTGAGGTGCACATTTGCAAAGTATGAAAGCACATCTTCCACCTTTCCACCAAGTTGCAACTCGCTTACCTCATTGAATGTATCTGTAACAAAATTGACAGCTTTTTGATACTCGTGGGCATTCTCAAGTTTGACATAGTCATTGCCCATGCCGTCAACATTATATATTTTATCAGCAGTAATTCCAAAGACTGTGACAGTGATAAGAGAGGAAATTTCAATTTCGTTGAGTGATTGGGTTGTTACGACATTTTCCTTGATTTCAGGAGTAATGACAAAGTTTGTAGCATCAATCATGTCGAGTTTTTCTTGCCAAGAAGCCACGGCTGAGACACTGCCAAGCGTTCCTTCTTCTGTTTGATAGACTACGTGATAGTATGTGTTTCCTGAGAAATTTACACCATCACTTACTTTTTCCTGCGCCGTAATTTTTGCGACAGCGCTTACGCCTAAAACATTTTTCACTGTTTTGTCATTTGGAAGTTCCAACCTGCAGCTACTTTCAAACTGATCGGTTAAAAGAGCCTTCTTGCCTTCGATTGTAACGGCTTGTGAATTTTCAAACGCCATAAATTATCCCCCTTTGTGGTATTGCTATATTTTATAGAGGAAAAATTAAAATTATGACTATTTTGAGAAATTATTTTGCGATACTTTTGTCTTGGCTGATACTGACATCACCGCAAAGCACATCAGCATATGAATATGAAACCGAATTTGCGCCAAGATCATCTTTATTTTTTACAATAAAAATACTAGGATAAATACTTTCAATCACACCCAAGAACCTCAGAGTCTTTTTTCTGCCCCGCGTAACCTCAAAATTAAGATCCTGACCTTTAAGCTTTGTTATTTGTTCAATAACATCTTCCAAAGTTGAATTGACTTTTCGCATAAAACACTCCTGAATTGATTTTTTACAAAAATTTTTATTTTTAAACATAAAAAAACACACCCAAAGCACAAATAATGTAACTTCAGGTGCGTTTTATAAAATTTATCAGTTATTTTTCTTTTTATCTTTCAGGAAATCCCCGTCATCGTCAAGGTCGTCATCTTCTTCCTCTTCATCATCATCGTCAAGGTCAATATCATCAATGTCGCCAAGATCAAAATCGTCCTCTTCTTCCTCTTCGCCGTGATAAAGGTCGTCTTCCTCTTCTTCCTCTTCTTCATCATCAAAGTCGTCAACTGCCGAGAACCCTTCAGGCGTATCATCAATGTCAGGCTCAGAGTCAACAGTGTTAAGGGCTTTTTCCTCTTCATTGACCTCATCTTCATAATCATGGAGAGAGGAAAGTTCATCATCTTCTTGGTCCCCTTCAACCTCATCAACAACATCATCAAGATTACGTTTTCTTGCGCACTCATCACACATAACCTGATCCACAGTGATCAAATTTTTGCCACAAATAGTGCAAAGCTCCAAATCGTCATCATCAAGAGCAGGCGCAAGTTTCAGCTCTGCCTTGCAGACAGGACACAAATCCTCTTCTGATAAAATATAGTTAAGTTCACATCTTGGACATTTTTTGTATTTACCCACAGCAGTTTCTCCTTTCTTTCTTATGCTATTTCTCATATATTATAGCGATAGTTTATGATTTGTAAACAGATTTTATAATTTTTTTTAATATTTTTACATATTGCCACAATTTAAACACAAAAATCATCAATTTTTAATAAAATAACAGTCTTGTTCAAAATATCTAAGCAGATAAAAATTTATAATATATAATAAAATGTTTGATTTAAAAAAAATAAAAAAGATGAGAGTTCACTCATCTTTTTCGGTTTCATCTTATAATAATTTATTATATCAATTTGATATTCTTTTCGCCAAGAAGGACATTAAGTTCGGAAATTATGGCTGGGCAGTCATCAACTTTGTGATTAAGACTGTAAAGCTTTTTATTGAACTGAACAAATGTGTCAGTCTTGCCTGGATATGCCCCAAGAATTTCAAAAACTTTATTTTTCATATCTTCGTTTTCAATATCAAACTGCATATAAAGTCTTTTTGGTTTTTCCTGCTCTTGTATATCATTAAATACTATTTTTTCTTGCGAATGCGTTTCCTCTTCTTCACTTGAATTTTCATCAAGGAATTCAAATTTATCCATGATTATAATTGGTCTTTCCCCATCACGAATGGAAAGTCTGCCATCAACAATGACAATGGCGTCTTCCAAAATTCTGTCTTTATATTCTTCCCAGAACTTGTTAAAGACCATAACCTCAACCGAGCCATAAAGATCCTCAATCCTTACCACCGCCATAGGTTTATTTCCAACCTTGGTGAAAAGCTTTTTGATCTCAGTTATAACGCCTATCGCTTTGACGCGCATGCCATCTTCAAGATCTGATTGACTGACCTGCTCGTCCTCCAACATCTCTTCATCTTCTTCTGCATTTTCTTCTTCCCCATTCATATCTTTTATCATGCTTGAGTTGAAGTTCATGTTTTGCAAAAGCGAAATATATGGTGTCAGTGGATGGCCACTAAGATAGATTCCAAGCGCCTCTTTTTCTTTCTTA
>JAFSVX010000013.1 GCA_017444785.1 Clostridia bacterium | reverse complement strand
TGCCATAAATTGTTAAGCCAGTTTTCATGGCGTCATTACTGCCATAGCCCTCCACGTTATAGATCTGTCCAAAGCCCTGCTCATTCATGTGTGCAAAGGCAATTCTGCTTCCATTGATTGTACCTTTAAGGTCAACATTAAGCAGAAAATCGATATCACTTTCTTTGAGCATGCAAACAGGAAGGTCGGGCTGATTGACACCCGCGTTATTGATCCAAATATCCACACTGCCAAAAGTTTTATATGCGCTTTGCCACAAGCTTTCAAGCATATCACATTTTGTGACATCACATACGACCGTTAAAGCCTTACCTTCACCCTCAGTTTTTTCAAGTTCCTCTTTTGCCCTTTTTAAAGATTCTTCTTTCAAATCACTCAAAACAACATTGAAGCCAAATTTTCTGAAATCTTTGGCCATAGCAAAGCCAAAACCTCTTGCCGAACCAGTTATAACAACAGTTTTCATAAATATTCTCCCAGATTTTATTTTATATTATGATTTTATCACAAAAAATAGGAAATGTTAAACGATTATTGATTTTGCTGACAATAAAAAAATAGCGATGCATCAAGATAGCTCATCAAGAAAATATGTCAAACATAATTGCAATTCGCTTGACTTAAAAAGCTGATGTTTTTATAATATGAAGTATGGTAACTTTAGTAATATTAGACGGATTTGGACTTCGTGAAGAAGTAAATGGGAATGCCATAAAACTGCAAGGCACCCCTTCGTTAGACAAATTGAACATATACCCACATTCCACTCTTCTTGCGAGTGGATACGCAGTGGGATTAACAGACGGACAGATGGGCAACAGCGAGGTTGGTCATCTCAATCTTGGTGCAGGAAGAGTTGTTTATCAAGACCTGCCAAGGATTGATAATGCAATTGCTGACAGAAGTTTTTTCGAAAATAAAGCTATAAACAAAACAATTGACCATTGCCTTGAAAATAATTCCGCACTTCACATGATGGGGCTTCTTTCTGATGGCGGAGTTCACAGCCATATCGAGCATCTTATTGCCCTCATTCAGTATGCAAACGAAAAGGGCGTCAAAGAGGTTTACATTCACGCAATCATGGACGGCCGTGACACGCCAAAAGACAGTGGAATTGAATTTATAAGATATATCGAGCGCCACAAAAGAAATGCGCAGATAGCAACCGTTTGCGGACGCGTCTATACCATGGACAGAGAACTGCGCTGGGATCGTGTTCAAAAAGCCTATGACATGATGGCCTTTGGCAAAGCTGAAAAGCACGCATCAACTGCAGAGGAAGCAATGATTGAAAGTTATAAAGATGGCGTCTATGACGAGTTCGTCTTACCAACAATCATAGGCGCACCTCACCCTGTCTGTGAAAATGATGGTATAATTTTCTTCAACTATCGCACTGACCGCGCAAGAGAGATAACCCAGGCGTTCACACAAAAGCCATTTGACAAGTTCGAAACAAAGCCTCTTGGCAATCTCAAGTTCTGCTGTATGACAGAATACAGTGCGGACTTCAAAAATGTGGAAATAGCCTTCCCTCCAGAAAAAATCGAGGACAACCTTTCAGCAATCATTTCACAAAACGGACTTAAACAATTCCACACAAGCGAAACAACAAAATATGCTCATGTCACATTCTTCTTCAATGGCGGTATTGAAAAGGCTTATCCGGGCGAGGACAGAAAACTGACAGACTCTTGGAACGTTCAGGACTACAGCCAAACTCCAAACATGAAAGCATATGAAATCACTGAAGATGTCATCAACGCGATAAAAAGCAAAAAATATGATTTTGTTCTTGTCAATCTTTCAAATGCGGACATGCTTGGCCACACAGGAAACATCCCTGCAACCATGCAGACAATAAAGGTTGTGGACGAGTGCGCATATAAAATCGCCATGGAAACTCTTACAGCAGGTGGCGACTGCATCATCACTGCCGACCACGGCAATGCCGAGCTTATGCTTGACGAAAATGGCAAACCTGTCACAAGCCACACAACCAACCCGGTTCCAATTTGGCTTGTCAGTGAAAAGTATAAGGGCGCAGTGCTGAACAATGGCAAACTTGCAAATGTTGCCCCAACAATTTTAAAACTGCTTGGCGTTGAAATTCCAAAAGCCATGAATGAACCTTTGTTTTAATAATTGATTATCTTTTAAATATTGTAAAAATCTACCAAAATTCGAATTTTATGTTCGACACGGTAGATTTTTTATGTTATAATACAAATACACAAAGGAGAACCCTATGAAAGATTACACATTTGCAGAAAAGTTATATCAACTTCGAAAGTCAGAAGGAATTTCTCAAAAAGAACTTTCAAAAAGTCTTGACGTCACAAACAAGGCGATAAGTAAATGGGAAACCGGTGAAGCATTCCCATCTGTCAGCCAACTGATAAAACTTTCAGAGTTGTTTAACACATCAATTGACGACCTGCTTAAACCCACAACAAACAACAGTAAAAACATCACAAAAATATGCATCACTGGTGGCCCATGCTCTGGTAAATCCACAGCACTCAGTTGGATCCAAACAGAGTTCAGAAAAAAAGGATATCATGTATTGTTTGTTCCTGAAACTGCAACTGAACTTATCCTTGGCGGCATTGCTCCTTGGACAATAGACACAAATATGAATTTTGAAACATACATAATAAAATTGCAAATAGAAAAAGAAAAACTTTTTGAAGAGGCTGCAAAACATATTTATGGAAATGACAAAATCTTAATAGT
>JAFSVX010000012.1 GCA_017444785.1 Clostridia bacterium | reverse complement strand
GATTTGATATACCGTATCACTTGCAATTTTATTTTCGCC
This sequence comes from Clostridia bacterium, assembly GCA_017444785.1. Lineage (GTDB taxonomy): Bacteria > Bacillota > Clostridia > Christensenellales > UBA1242 > UMGS2069. The sequence goes on along the minus strand of JAFSVX010000012.1, from coordinate 3,395 downwards.
ATAGAACCAACCATTGAAAGCATAACCCTTGCGATTATATCCAGAGCTTACAATATTAAACATATCTCCAACAGCAGCATCATATGTAACAGTCGTTTGCTGACCTGATATCAAAGTGCCATTACTTCTATATGTGATTTTATATTGTTTTGGCGTATAAGTTGCCACCATGTTGATTGTTTCGACACTATTTGATGTTGTGGACAAGGCATTTTTACCAGCGATACTGAGCTCAAAATTTCCATTTTCATCAAAGACCTGATAATCCACTCCTGAAGCAGTCGTCTTAAAGCCAGTAAAGTCATAACCTGTCCTTGTTGGTGCCAGGTTATTTTTTGCACGATAGAAATTATCTCCAAATCCAAAAGGTGCCGGATTTCGAGTATCTGCTGAAACGTCATTTCCATAGCCATAGAAATAGTAAATGTTTTCAGCACAAAGCTTGTCAATAAGTTGTGTTTCAGTATTGTACTCATAGAAATTTTCATAACTGTATCTTTCAATAACCTGCACATTTTTCAACATAAATTGAGTCTGTGTTGTGTGTGAATAATCACAAGTAAATGTTGTGCACACACTATTGAAAAAAGAAATATCGTTGTATTCTGACAATCCTGAAACACCTTCTGAAACAGTGACAAACTCAGCATTTGTAAAGAAATAGCCAGCCTCTGTTTGAATGGTTGCTGTTTTATTTGATGTGTCCACAGTTAAAGTATAGTGCCCAAGATCAATCACTTGGCCGTTTGTTAAATCATTCCAATTATAAACCTCAGTATCATTTACCACAAAGTAAGCATTTTGCAAAGTCAACTGTATATCAATCTCTGTGAAACGCTCGGTTACAAATATAAGCCCACCATCAAAACCTGCATCTGCGTAATTGACAGTTCTTAATCCATTATAAGCTGTTTCCCAAGTCATAGTGCCTTCATTTTCATATCCAGGAAGCCCAACATAAGCCTTACACAATGCCGCAGCATATGGATCTGATGAAAAATCCAATGCTCCCACATGATTGCCAGTCAGATCATAATAATGAACAGCCCGTGATGTATCAACAGACACATCCTCAACCTCTACTTCATCAGGTGTGATTTCTTCTTCAGTGCCAGCATCAGCATTTGGTTCCCACACTGAAGCAATATTTACACTTTGAACATAAGTATCCTTAAATGCAAAGTTAAGCATATATATTACTTGCGGTGTGGTTGCATTTCCATTCCACAGTGAAATCACAGCCAAAACTCCCACATCATTGCCAGGGATTTCCACAAAGTATACACCACCATAAGTTCCCGTTATATACCATTTACATGGCTCATTTTCACCTATTGATACCGTATATCCTTTTTCAGTGCCATCATCGAAATCAAGAGCAGGAATCAATGACCTTTCCTTTAAATTTAATGAAGCGTAAGAACGAAATCTTCTATTTGTCTCATACCAATCTTTCCATGATAATGCAGGATTGATCTGATATGAAATATCCATCTTTCCCACGCCATTTTCATTAAGCTCAAATGTTTTTATAACGTTTGAGTTTTCTGTCGTATTCAACCCAATAGTTTCATCACCCACAAAATAAGGAGCAACATTATACAGCGTTGCCGCAACGTTTTGAACAGGGGAAATTTCATCAATCACTTGAACATAGATTTTGCGAAGTGGCTTAACTGCAAGCAAATCTTCACCCAAATTCAAAACAACTTGATTTGTTGAAGATTGATATTTTATTGTAACATTCACATTTTCTTTTTTCAGCTGACCATTCATGCCATAGACATTGAATGTTTCATCAGCATTTTTTGTGAAATAATATCCAATACCTGAGAACACATAGTCCTCAAAATCCTCAGCAAAATTTGCTATTAAAGTTTCCGTGCCGTTCTCATCAAGAAGATAGTATCTGCCGGCAAACTTTCCAATATAATGCGAGTCATAAAGTGGGGATATTTTCTCATACTTTGTTTGACACAAAACATTACCCGCAGTATCGTTTACGCCTTTTAATCCCATCAAAGACGTAACAACAACCGACTTGCTTGAATAGTCATTTGTGCTTATCTTTTGTCCAAATTTCAGATCAAAATTTCCGACAGGTTTACCCTTAAAGTCAATAAGTCCTGACTGAGTTCCCCCAGATGTCATAAGATTTATACCAACAAAACCTACGATCTTACCATATTTGACATAGTCATAGGAAACAATTGGCTCAAGTTCAATTTCCTCACCCACAACAGCTTGATAATAAGTGATAACTTGATTTTCATCAGACAGGCTTGTTTTATTCACTATTGCAGTCTTGACCAGAGCAAAATAGGCGGATGAAAAATCGACTTTGACAGCATCAATCAAAGTTCCATAATCTTTTTCAAGCGCTATACTTTTTCCGCTTGCTGCATCAAAGATTGTATATTCAACTGAGTAGTATTTTTCCTGACCATCACTTAAAACATTTTTAAGCATGTATTGTTGCATTGAAACACTGAAAGTTCTTTCAATTAAAAACAGGCCACCACCAAGATAAGAGCATGTGTGATAGTTTGAGCCAAGATAAGCTTTACCTGAAAGAGTGCTTTTCAGATTACTTACATCACTTAAAGTTGCCAAGTTATTAAAACTTACAATTTCAGGCAATCCATTTTCAAGTAAAAAGATTTTTGTGGTAAGCGCAGAATTTACGACCAAATATTTGTCATAGACAGCGACATCAATAACACTATCATCAGTCGCACTGTATAATCTTGCACCTGTGGAAATATCAACCACCACAGCAAGCAAATTGCCAATTTGCTCTCCATTCTCACTATAATTGATGTTTTGCTGCTTTAAAGTTTTCAAAACCAAAAGATCGCCAAAGGCCTCAAAGTAAACATCGTCAACAACAATTCTGATGTTATTTGACACATTGACAAGGACTTTTGAATCAGAAGTATTTTTAATCAAAACAAACTTTCCATAGACTCCAAGAACCTGTCCAATCTCTTCATAAATGTTTAAATACTCTTGACCTGTGCGATCATAAATTAAATAATCACCACCATTTTTAATCACCAAAAGTTCATCAGAAAAACAAATTACATCCTCGCCAGACACACTGACAGGAAGAGATGATACGTCAAGCTGCTTTTGTTCAACCCGAGCAGAATAGTTCTTGATAGAGTTACCAAAAGCGAGCTATGTTTTTGACAGAAGCTCTGCAGGGCTCTTGCTTACAACAATAAAATATATTCCAAGGCCAATGCCACTGACAAGCAAAAGCACCATTGAAATCAACATAACCAATTTAAGAACCTTTTTTGTTTTCTTCTTTACCATCTTTTTTCTCCGAATGTGATCAAACTATATAAATATAGTTTACCAAAAAAAAACGCTTTTAACAAACGAAATTG
>JAFSVX010000011.1 GCA_017444785.1 Clostridia bacterium | reverse complement strand
CCTCTTCTTCCTCTTCTTCGCCAAGGTTGAAAGTGAGAGTGATTTTGACACCTTCATTATTTCCTGGCAAAGCGTATTTTTGATACAAAGTGGTATATGTGTCTTGATCAGAAAGATCTTCAATGCGTGTGTAGGTTTTTTGAAGCGCTATTGCATATAAAGGTTCATTTTGGTTTGAAGTGAATACCAAAAGCATATCTCCAACAAATGCAAGATCAGTTATTTGTGCTTGGTTTACATAGGTTGGGAAACCTTCATCAAAATCATCTTTTTCACCTTTTTGGTGCGTGTTATAGATGTGGTACGCATCTTGTGAATCTTTGTATGCAAGATAATTTCCGTCATAAGAAAGATAGTGATTGCCACTTGATGAAAAGTTATCCCCTGCATAGTCATAGTCTGGCGCATAATATAGTTTAAGATAAGGGCTTGAGCTTTTTTCTGACATAATAATTCTGCCACCTGTTTGAATGCCTGCTGTTCCGTTTAATATTGCATAGGCCGTAACTGAATTCATATTAAATGCGCTTGAAGACTCAGTAAATTCTTCACAGAGGTATGTTGTGCTGCCAGAATATTTACTTGTTAAAAACAATATCATTGATGAATTATATTGGTTTTTATAAAGTGAGCATACCTTGTCAGCCCAGTCAAGTGTTGGATGAATGATTTGGCTGTCCGACCATTCATTGTTTGCACCTTTTGTCAGAGTCAAAAGCAGTGGAGTTTGTTCATTTGTGTTCAAAACAACACCAATAAGAATTTTGTTGTTTTCGGTAAGCACGCTGCCTGAGTGAAGCCAATCATAAGTATATGATGTCAAAGCATAATAGTTAAGATGTACATCCTCTTTGACTGCGTTGTTACTTATGATCTCAAAGACCTCAACATAAGGACTTTGACTGAGTGTGCAGATGATGTAGTTGCCATAAATTTCCATGCTCAGCACCCCACTGTGTGGAACAAGAGTTGAATTGATTTTTGTGAATGCATAGTCCTGATATCTGTAAATATTTGTGCCACTGTTTGTTATAAAAGCAATAGTTTGCCCGTCTTTGGATATCACTCTTCTTGTGGAGCTTGTGTATGTTTGGTCAAACAGATTTGTAAGCTTGTCTGACAAAATTTTGCTGTAAGTCACACTTTTAACATTTGCTACTGCCCCTGCATTTGTTCCGGTTACGCTTGAGATTGTCTTAACAAAGTCATCAACTTCAATAATGCCATCAACAGGCGTATCACTTGATGTTTCGTTTGTCGCTGAAACAAGCTCAAGTGTTGGATATCTCATACATATTTCCCCGTCATAAACCACGAAAACTTGCTGCGTTTCGCCTTCGCCAAGCAGTGCGGTTGCAGTTATTGTTGCGTCTTGATCATTGCCAAAGGCTATGCTTAAATTGAATTGTTTTTTGTCTGTAAGGTCGGTCAATGTTCGCTTGATATATTTTGTTTTGTCAAGACAATTTCCTCTTATTGCGTAAAGGTGATTATCTGTGGTTGCAAAGTCATCACCAAGAAGGCGCTTAATCAGTTTATTCTCTCCTGGAACGAACAGGTTGCTTATAAGGCTTGTAAGCTCTAAGTAAATTGTTACTCTTATTTCAATAGGTTCACCTGCATCGCGGCTTATTGTCAAAACATTATCATTTTCGTCTGTCAAAAGCACATGGTTATAGATGTCTGGATCATAAGTGCTGACGCTTGCAAGGCCAAGCTCACTGAAAGAAAAACTGTCTTGGTTGGTATCATCAAGTGTGACTAACTTTTTTATGTAAAGAGGTGTCCCGCTTGCAATATCTGCATTGATTTCTTCAGTTTGTGCGGCATATGTTCTTGCATATGAACCAAGTTTTGTGTCGGTATAGGTTTTTGCAGTTGTTCCTGTGCCAAGAGCAATATGAGATGTAAATTGTTCAAGATTTGTAATTTTACTATAGACATTTTTAAGAAGAGTGTTATAGGCTGTATATGTTTTGTTTCTTATTTTAATTTCATATTTATTGTGTAGTTTTATTTTCATATTTTCTCCTTAATTTTCCTGTGGGAAATATACAATTCTGGAAGCGCGCCTTGATGTTTGGCCGGTGTGGAACTGTGCAATAGAATATGCGCCGTTGAAGTTACCAAAACCGGTTGACACAACGTTTACCAATTGTGGATAGTTGTTGTTATTTGAGGTTTCATATTGAGTGATAGATCCAAAACCTTGTCTTATATTTGTTGAAGCATCTTTTGTGTTGATGTTTCGGTTAGTTCTTGCAAAGCCAAGAGCATTTATACCTGTAATTTTTATTGGGACATATTCATTCGTGTTTGGCAGAGGCTTTAAGTCATTATTTACGCTTGTAACAGGAAGATTTGCAAGCCCTGTTGAAGAGTATTCGTGGTTTGCATTGTATGGATCCAGAATTCTGTATTCCAAATTGCTGTCAAGATAAATTCCTGCACAATATGTATATTTTCCTCCAAAGAAATCTTCAATTCCGATGAATTTTACTCTTCCCTTTTCTGCATTACCGCTGGCATTTGTGTTTGTTCCATAGCAGAACCCTTTATTATTCAAAAAGCCTGTGGTAACATTGTTTATTGAATACTTATAAAGACCTTTACCAAGAACTTGCGTTCCATCGGTTGCCTTAAACATAACGGTAAAAAGACATTGCAAAAGAGTGTTAACATTGAATGTATACGGTTCACATCTGTTGCCTCTGAAAGTCTTTATTGCACTATAGACAGAGTCGTATGAAATATAAAAACTTCCTGGCACCGGAACTGTTCCACTTACAGAGTATGGGCCATATGTTTCATAGTCTGTTGCACATGACAAATAGGCGTCAACATAGATTTTGCTGAGTTCTTGACCTTTGTAAACATGTGCAAGACAGCAAGCACCAGTAAATGGTTTGTTTGAGATTTGCACATAGTTATATGTGCTGTCCACTGATAACTTATAGTAGATTTTTGGTATTTCTACCATAACATTGCCGGCAGTTCTGTCAGTGATAGGTGCGCTTGTTCCGTTTTCGTATTTTGAATAATCGGTTTTATCAAGATAACCCACAACCACTCCGTTGTTGACTATGCAAGGTTTGATTTGATTGAATGGCCACCTACTGTACCAACCGTTATCAACAAATTCATCATTGACAAAGTCCATGTAAGCGCCACTAAAATTCACTGCATCATCAGTGTATGTTCCCCAATTCCATCCAAGCGGTGATCCTGAGTTTTGCGATCTGTCAAGCTTCACTCCATAGATAACCTGTGGATCTGCCTGTATTTCATAGGTCTCACCAAGAATATTGACTGAAGCGCTGATATTGTCAACACTTTTTTGTTCAATAAGTGAGTTATAAATCGGTTTAAGAGAAACAACAAATGATGTATTGATAGACAAGTTTTCCACGGCGCTGTCATCACAGCTTGACACATCAACATATTTGGTAAGTGCCACGCTACAATCAATTGAGATGTTTTCAAGAGTGCTTGAAAGTTCTTTTGCGTTTATGGACTTTGCTATATAGTTGGAATTGTTTTTATCAGTTGCTATGATGTAAATGTGGTCGCTGTCGTTTCTGGTGATTGCAGTAACAGATGCAAAATTATTTCCACCAAGATTGAGTTTTTTGCTTGTCAATATATTTCCGTTTTTGATTGAGGTATAATATATTTGTCCGTTTTTGATATAGACAATCAAAATGTCATCTTCCATACCTGTTGGACATGCGGTTGCATAAACGCTTGTAACAGACGTGTCAATAAGTGTTTCACTTTGACTTACAAAGCAGTTTGACAAATAAAGATTTTTGTTTGCATCAACTCTTAAAAGAAAGACTTTTGATTGGTCATAAGCGTTTGGAACGCTGAGTGTATTTAAAGTAAAGCAATGGCTTATCGCACTGCTAAGCAGCGAAAAATCATCACTTGAGATTGAGCCTGCACTTATATCTGCAATATTGTAGTAAATTTTGTCAGAATCAGTAAATGACACCAAAACTTTGTCCTCGCTTGCCTTTATTGCATGCATTTCAATATCAGTGTTTATCAGGGCGTTGTTAAGTCCTAAAATAACAACTTTTATATCATCTATTGTTGCAGAAAAACTGTTGGTCTCTGAATAAAAATCCAAAGAAAATGATGAATTTTCATTTGAGATACTCGTGAAGGTTTTAAAGATGATTATGTCATTAAAGCCCGCAGCGACTTGCTTGCTTTCTGCATATATGCGCGAGTTATTGATATTCAGTCCCACATTAAAAGTTCCACTTGATAAGGCGCTTAGTGTTGCCTTTATTTCAAAACAGATTTCTTGTCCTTGCTTAAGTTCAATTGAAGGAAAAGTTGCTGTAAATGGGCTTATATCCGAAAAAGACTGCGAAAGGTTTGTTTTGTCAAACTCTAAGTATCCACTAGCAGAAGAAAAGTCTGCTGAAGATGATGAGATTTTCTTTTCAAGTTCTATCACTTTCAAATAGGCACTTTTTCCATAGTTCATAACTATAATCTCCTTTTAAGTTTTGAGAATTCAAATCTTATATTTTTGATATCACAAACTGAACTTGAAGATTTGATTGTGAAAGAAAAGTTAAAGACACCAAGAGCGCATGTCAATCTTTTAGGTTTATTGCTTCCGCTGATGGTAAAGTTTCTCACTTGTCCGTCAGTATTGATTGAAAGGGTGATTTCCCCTTTTGTTTCAACGATTATATTTTTCAGCAGTTTTTGGTGATAGATGTCGCCAAGATTAGATACCGGCGATTGCCAAATTTTTTCAAGGTCAGCTGTGAAATATTTGCTGTTTGATGTAAGCATTGCGACGGTAAAGGTATCACTGCCATCAGTGTTGACCTCTGCAATTACATATGAGTTTGAATCAAGATTAAAAGAAAGAAGATTTTTGAAGTTGACGCCACCTGTGATGTTTATTATTTTCAGAGTATTGACGTCAATTTGAAAAAGTGTATTTGCAAAATTTTTGCTTGTTTGGTCCTCTTCACCCTCTTGCAAGAAATTACATGCCAGATAGTAATAACCTTGGCTGTAACATGCAGAGCAATATTGATTTTTTGCATTTATAAAACCATTTTGGACAAAGCTTAAAACTTTTGTTGTATCCACGCCATCAAATCTGTAAAGACCATCACTTGCAAGAAATAAAATTTTATCTCCACATATGCAGACCGAATCTGCAAAGATTTTTCCACTTGAAACAAAAAGGTTGCTGACCGAGAATTGTGTTTGATCTCCAAAGGCGGTTATTCTCGAAATGCCGTATTCGCGGAAGATATAGACATAATCAAGGAAAGAAACAACTTTTAAAAGGGCTCCTCTGTCGTCAATAAGTTCAATAAAACCTGCTTCGTCAAGGCTGAGTGTCCAGTTTGTTGGGTCAAGGTCGTCTGAAAACCAAACAGAGTTCTTTTCCCCATTAGTTGTGGCAAACAAGCGTTCATAATGCACTGTCATTGATGAGATTTTTGGTGCATCAAGCACTTCATAAGGCTCAGCAATTCCGTCCCAGATAAGCATATTGTCAGTTTCGCTTGAAAATATGATGACGTCCTCCCCATTAAGTCTATATCTTGTTGCAACGGGCGCACTTGTAAATGTGAAGCTATTTATTTTCAGCAGTGTTTTAGACTGATCAAAAAGGTTGATATAGTAAATCTGAAGTGACTTGCTTATGAGAATAAGTTTGTCTTTTCTCACATTATTTTGCGCATCATATTTGTAAAAATAAAATGCTCTTATAAACCCGCCGGCGTTACTTATGTCAAGATTGAGTGCAGAGCGGTCAGAAAAATTTGCAAGCTTTTCACTTATGTTTTCAAAGCCTATACCATTTTTAAGTGCGCCATCTTTATTTGAAAAATTCCTGAATTTGACCGCATAATCCATGCTTAAAAGTGAACTGTCAGTGCTCTGATAAAGGCCTTTTTCAAATGATGGTAAAGTAAGACTTATGGTCTGTGGGTTTAAAAATTTTGTTCTTTCTCTCATTATTTTAACCTTCGTGCTTTAAATCTTTTTTCACCTGTTTTCCCATTGACATTTTTAAGTGAGTTGATAAATCGGTTTTCCCACATAGCAGCTTCTTCATAAAGTCCTTTTGCAAGACAATATTCACTTGCAACGCCAAAGCAGACTATAAAATAGTCCAGCCCAAGTGGAAGTTTCAGTGTGTCTTGAAGTGTGGAAATTGCATTTGGACAATAGCTGTAAAACAAAGTGTATTCTTGATTTGCGTTCCCCACTTCAATATGGTCAGGATAAAGAGCATATTTTACGCTGAGTCCCGTGCAATTTTTAACGTCAGAAATTGCAGTGATGGCTTTAGATAATGTGCTGAAAGCGATGATTTTATTTTCATTTGAAACAACAGTTTCACTTGTTTTTAGTGGGTAGTATTCTCTTGTGATTTCACGCATAACATAGTTTGTGAAAACTATAAGTTCATTTATGGTTTTTGTTACTTCGCTTGAAGGTGTTTGAGTGGTGTCTGCAAGATAGGTGTTGACATCATCAAGTCCCAAGAAAGTAGCTGTAAGTTTAAGTATATTTTTAGTCATATATTTTTTCCTTAACTAATTATATTTTCAATTTGCGTGGCGGAAAGATTTCCATCACCTTTTTTTGTTGCAAAGGAAATAACCTCTTTCATTTTTTCTTTAGAATTATCAGTGATAAATTCATTTTTATCTTTTGTCAATTTTTCATTTTGCTCTTCAAGCAGTTTCAGAGTTTTATTTATGTTTTCTCTGTTTGTTTGATAAAGCTTACAGATAAGTCCTTCATCAGGATATTTATTGTAAGAGATGACAAAGGAATTATTTTGTGATATGTCGTGAATTTCATATTGGCTTCTGTTTGTATTAAAGAAAAGTCTGAAAGATGTATTATATTTTTTGATAAGATCACTGATAAAAAAGACATCGTGGATTTTTATTAAATTTTTATTTTTCATATAATTTCATCTCCTTTGCGTATTTAAGAAAATTGTTATTTTCCCCATTTGTTTGGGGAAAATAACAATCAAAATTATGCCTCGGTGATACCAGTAATTTTTGCTTGACCAAATGGTTGATCGCAGATAATATCTGCGTATTTTACCAATGTAGCGCTGTAAGTTGGCTTGCCTTGATTTTGTTTCAAAACTCTGCCATCTTCCCCTTCAAGCCATTGCCAATCGCAAAGCTGATGAAGGTTGAATTCTTTTGTGTTTAAAAGATACATAGTGTTTGCTGGAACAAATCTGTCAGATACAACAGGAATACCGTTATAAGAGATTGATTTATACCCACCACCAAGTTCCAAAATATCAACATTTGAACGGAAAGTATCAAAGTAAACTTGATAGCCTCTTTTAACACCAAATGAACATACTATGAAGTCAACCTGGCTTGAAGAAGTCTCGTCCAATTTGTCAATAGCTTCCTGCATGATGATATCGCTGATGCTTGTTGTAGCGTTGTTGTTAGTAATATCTTTCATGTAAGGAACCATCCAATTATATGTTGAACGGCTGAGACCATAAAGGCTGCCTGAGTTTTTGAAGATTGCTCCAAGGCCGGTAAGTTCTTTTCCATAAGAGCCCTGAACGCAGATTGAGTAACCTGATGCAAATGCGCTTGCAGTCATTGCTGCACCGCTTATTGTAACAGTTTTGTTAGCTCTGTCAATTGAGGTGATACGTCTTGCAGTATGACCAGAAACTGCAGCACCGTTTGAAGTTGCAACGATGTCAATAAGCATTCCTTCAACAAGATTTTGAACTGTGTTTACAGTAAGAGTTGTTGTTGTGTTTGCAGTGATAGTTGCAAGCAATCCGCTGCCATCACCATAAAGCATTCTTCCGAAGTTAAAGCTGCTTGCTTTGATAAGTCCTTCCATTTCGGCGTTAAGAAGGTTCACAAAGGCACCTGCGTTTGACTGAGATGCTCTTACTGCCTTATCAGAGATTTCGATTTTACCATAAAGGTTTTTAAGATCCAAAACGAATTGAGTATAAGAGTTTCCTGCAGCTGTAGGAAGGTCTCCATCTTCGTCTCCTGCACCAATACCACCATTGATTCCGTATGGTGCAACTTTTCTTATTTCTTTTCCCCAAACATCTGAAGTGGTTTGGTTAATTTTAGCAAGAAGTGGGTTTACGCCTGTGTTAAGTTGCTCTGTGACAACACCAAGGTAAACCTGCTTGAGTGCATTGTCGGCTGTTGTTAATGTTACCATTTTTTCTCCTTATTTTTGTAATAGTTTTGTAAGAATTAAAGAAGCTTCTTTTAAGTTTTTTGGTTTGTCTGCTGGACGGGTTAAAGAAACGTTTTCTGCCTGTCCAGTGATGACTTTTACATTAGTTTTTCTTTTACCAATAGCGTTCGATAAATAGTCTTCAATAATTTTATCTTTTATCATGTCATTGTTATATATATTGGTTTCTAAAAAATTTTGGTCAGTAAGGTAAGCTGCAGGTTCTTTATAATTTTTGCTTTTAACAATTGCATAGGCGTATTCAAGACAGTTGGGACTTTGTGCAAGAGCTTTATCTTCCATAAGAAGTTTTGCTATATCTGATGAATAGTTTTTTGCATCATCTTTTGAATTTAAAAATGAAATAGCCTTAGTTGTCCAATCACTTTTTTTGTATGCAAAATCATTTTCATTTTGATTTTCATTTTTCTGAAAAACCGCATTTTTACCGCTTTCAGAGTGTAAATTATTGATATTTTCTTTATTTTTATCAATATTTTCTGAATTTGAAGTATTATTTTGGTTTTTTAAAATTGATGATAATTGTTGGCTTTTTTTGGTAAATTCTTTTTGCAAATTGTTATAAGCTTCAAAAAGAGTTGTTGCATCTTTAAACTTTCCAAATTGGTTGGAGCCAGATTGTATATCCTCAATTTCCTCGTGATTTATCTCTTGTGTATTTTGTTCACCAACGTCCACGGTTTGAGCAGTATTTGTTTCTGGTTGTTCCATAAAATTTATTTCGTCCATTTTATTTCCTCATATTATTTAAATATTCTGCTGCCTGTGCAATCTCAAGTTGCTCAGTAGCGTATTTCATTGACTTATGTGAAAGAATGTGATTTTCAAGTTGTTTAATATGCTCTGCGGAATATTTGTTAGCCTCATCTGAAAGGATAAATTTTGTGTGCTCTGCAATATGTATTTCATGATCATCAATTTCCATTGGAATAATGTTTGTGAGATTGATATTTTCTTTTATTGCTCGCTTTATGTGTTGCCTTGTGATATCTTCACCGGTATCCCAAATGCCAAAGCCAAGAGCCTCCAAAATTTTGGCACGATTTCTGTTGTCAAGCTTGCCGTTTTCGTCATTTAAAAGCCCTGCGCGGTAAAGTTCCAAAAGCATATTTTTTCTTTGCGCTGGTGTTTCAGTAAGTTCGTTGATTGTGTCAAGAACAACATCATCATTTGTAAGCTCGCTTCCCTGCCAGTAATATATTTCAATATCTCCATTTTCATCACAAGACCTGCTGAGTCTTTTTACATTCGCAAACTGCTTGTATAACCTTATGATAAATTGAGCAATTTTTCTTACTGCATTTCTTATGTATTCAGCAGTAACTGACAGTCTTGTCTCGTCTTGTTCTATTAAAAGGCTGAGGGCTGCGCCACTTGTAACTGATGATGGAACTTTGCTGTCGCGCATAAACTCGCTGACGCCACTGACTGTTACAAACTCCTCCAAAAGTCTGTCTTCCTCGCTGTTAAATTCGTGAGGGACAGAGCCTGGATCAATAAATCTTGGTGGAGTTGTTCCGTTTCTGTAAACCAGGATTTTTCCAGGAGCAAGGCCGTCTTCCTCAATATTGTCAATATCAACCGAGCCGTCCTCAACTGCAAGGACTCCGCTTGCAAGACGAGCCATATACTCATGTTTACGATTTTTTATTGCGTTATAAGCCCTTTGAATAGGTATGCATCTTTCAATAACGCTCACACCCCAGAACGAGCCTACTTGTGAATTTGAAACTTGTTTTATGAAAGGAAAAGTTCTCTCTTTAGATTTGCCAAGGCTGTATGGAAGTTCGCCATCATAAAGTAGTTTATCTCCTGCGACAATTGTGAGCCTGCCTTCAGGAAAATCTTTGTTTGGCTTACAGTATTTTTCAATAACCATGCAGTGATTGTGTTTGACAAAGTGAGCAAGTTTTGGTATGTTACTTGCGCCAGACACTGCACCTTGACTGAAGCTGTTTTCAAAAGAAATAGTATCAATGTCTTTACCAGCAACATCTTTACCCCAATTTTCTTTAACTTTTTCTATTGGATACGCACGTGCATGTATGATACTTTCACAATTTTCAATGTCTGTGTTGCCTGCTGAATCTGGATAGATTTCAAAAGGTGAGCAAACAGTAATTGATACGTCGCCATTTTTCACATCTTTGCCATTTTCTTTTGCGATTGTATCGCCAATATTGTCGTCCCACACAACTTTATAAAAACTTGTTCCCGTAACTTCGCTCCAAATCGTTGCTGCTGTGATAAGTTCGGAAAGATCAACTTTGTCAATCGTTGACTCCAAAATAGCCTTTGAAAGTTTTGCACAATAAAGGTCATTTTGTTCACTGCTTGTGGGCTTCACTGATACGGTTGGTCTGACTTTGCCAAGCTTTGCAAGTCTTGTTTCAATGATTGGAGCAATATGATTGTATACCTCTCTTTCTTCCCAATAGTATGTCTTTTCACTGTCTTTAATTTCCCCTGATGGAAGAATGCAAGAATACTGATTTCCAAGCATGAAATTCATATTAAGTTCCCAGGCAAGTTCAAGTTGTCTGCGCTCTTGACCGCGTTTTTCAAAGTCTTTCAAAATGTTTTTTACAATTTCTTTATCAACATCTTCGTTATAGTAAAAATTAGCGTTTTTATCGATTTTTT
>JAFSVX010000010.1 GCA_017444785.1 Clostridia bacterium | reverse complement strand
TTGTGGTTATGATAAGAGGTACATCTTTATGGTTTTTAAGCACAATATCAACAGCGTCAGGATCACAATAGGCATTGAAGCTGGAATATGGAGTGATGCTGCCTTTCCCGTCCATACTTCCCACCATAAGCACTATTTTCTTGATATGCTTAATGACTTTTTGATACTTTTTGAAAAGTGTGGCAACGTTTGTTACTGGGCCAACACTCACAATCACAATTTCCCCTGGGTTTTGCATGATTGTGTCACGCATTGCCTCTGCTGCACCATATCCGTGTTTATTCGATGGCTGCTTTGTAACATTTTCAGCAATAATTCTGGTGCCAAGTCCCGTTCTTCCGTGCACGTCAAATGCGTCATGAGTTGGGGCTTTCAAAGCATGGTCTGCTCCATAGTAAATTGGGTAGTCCTTTTTTGCCCAGTTCTGCACAACAAAGCAAGCGTTTTTTGTTGCCTGTTTCAGTCCAACATTTCCAAAGGTTGTTGTGATAAGTTTTAAATCTATCTTTGGCTCGTTGAAAGCAACCAAAAGCGCCATTGTGTCATCTACGCCTGGATCAAGGTCAAAAATAATTTTTTCTTGTTTCATTTTTTCCTCCATTTCTATTTATATGATACTACATTTAAACAATTTTAGCCACTGATTTAAACTAAATTTCAGAAAATTTTTTATTGCGGCTGACATTTTTGATTATTATTACAGGGCAAAATTGTGTTATTTTGTATATTTTGTCATAATTTTACATCATTTTATCAACTTTGTATTATTTTTGGAAGATAAAATTAATTTATTTTTTATGATTACCAGCAAAATTTAATGCGAATTTTAGTGTTTTAGCATAAAAAATTCTTTTTTATGAAATAAAAAATGCAAACAATCTATTGAAAAATTTGAAAATGTGTGTTATAATACAATCACACGAATGAAATATTGCTTGAAATTTTCAATCAAGAGGTGAAATTTATGGCACAGGAATTGAAAAATGGATATGAATATCATGAGCTTTACAGATATGTAAGGGCAGTGCGTGATATCATGCAAGGTGGTGCAATTTATGATCAAATAAAGGCAGTGAATCCTGACAGCTTGGCAGAAATTGATCGATGCATAGCTTCAGGTCAACCTTTAAAACTTCATGACATACATGATGTTATTTTGGCAAACCCTGCAGCTGCAAATCTTTCACTTCCTTCAAGTCGTTTAAATTATTATGCTTCCGCAGCACTCAGTTTTGATGAGAGTGGAAGCAGGATTCCATCACTGCAAGAGGTTGTTCATGAAAGGGAAGAGCATGACAGAAGACTTGCAACCAGAGTTCAAAATACTGAGAGACAATTACGAGACGCTGAAGAACCACATCAAATAGCTGTAAGAAATTTAAGAAGATCAAGATGGGGACTTCGCAAAGCGAGACTTGGTCGTTTGCTTGCAATTGGCCTTGGAGTTGCTTTTGCCGGAGTTTTGGGTGCCAGTTTCTTTGCACTGAGTGCCATGGCCTCTGGTGCCACACTTGGCGCATGGGGAACAATTGCATTGATTGCAGGTGGCGTTGGTGTTGTTGACCTTATTTCTGGTGGAAGAATTTGGAAAGGAATAAGTAATCTTGTAAAGAGTGCAAACGGAAGAGTTCAGCATGCAAAGGGAGCAAGAAATACCGCAAGGCAAGATTATGAACGACAACATCAAACTTATCAAAATGCATATAATCAACATCAAGCTGCTGTCAGAGAAAATGAGAGAGAGGCGGCAGATGAGCATAATCCTTTAAGAAGCTTTGGGGCCCTTAATCGTGATTATGATAGGACAGTCAGTGCACGTCCGGATGCTGAGAGAGGTGCTTCACTCACTTATGGTGGAGATTTAACACTTGGTGCCAACAATGCTGATGAAGAAGAATATTTAAGAACTCATCCAAGAACAGGTCCGGAGCCAAGTACAGCGCCAAGCACTGCGCCAAGTACAGCACCAAGTACTGCGCCAAGTACTGCGCCAAGTACAGCACCAAGTACAGCACCAAGTACTACGCCAAGCACTGCGCCAAGTACTGCACCAAGCACTGCGCCAAGTACTGCACCAAGTACAGCACCAAGTACAGCGCCAAGCACTGCACCTGAACCAGAATCTGAAGTATCTGAAGAATCATACTATGACGATGTTTGGGCAGCAATTGAAAAAGATCCAAGATTTGAAACCTCAATTAATGCGGGACTTGATGATATCAAAAAAGGTTATGAAGAAATTCTTGAAAAAGAAGGCAAAGAGCCAACCGCAGAAGGATTTTTCAATTATATAGTTGACAGAGAAAATGATAGTAGGAAAAACAGAAGACTCGATCTTATTGATCCTGAATCTGTTAAAAAGAATGATAAATCAGAAGAAATATCAGCAGAAAATTCAGAAATAGAAAACAAACCACCAATTAACAATAAGCCAGAAAATAACAATAAACCAGAAGCTGAAACAGAAAATCAGGGACCAGGTAATGGTGGTAATAATGGTAATGGTGGCGATGGCAATAAGTCAGAAGAAAATGTTGCTGAAAATGTTGATGTCAGTGAAGAAGATTTGAAAGCATTGATGTCAAAATATGGTATCAGTATCAAAGTTCCAAAAGACGGAAAGCCAATTGTTTCAATAAAAGATAAAGGTAGAAAAAATGGTGTTGATGTAAGATTCAGACGCATATCTTCTGCAAGAAAAAATCCACCAACACTGCAAGCGCAAGGCATTTTGCAAGGTAAGTATGTTGAGGTTTATCTTGATAAAGAGGACAAAGTTACAGTTACTGTAAGTAATGCTCCAAAGAAAGATAAAAAGGCACCTGTGGAAGAAAAACCAACTCAAACAAAACCAGAGGTTACAACTCAAGCAAATTCTACAGAAAAGGTTGAACCCGCTCCTGCAGAAAAAGAGGGAAAAGCTCAACCAAAAGCTCCTGCAGAAAAGCCAGAAACAAAACCTTCTGTTCCAAGTAAAAAAGGTAAAAGTGCAAAGAAAGAGCCTCTTACTGATGAACAAATTGTTGATTGGGTTAAAGAGCATGGTGGAATGCCAGGTAAATCTGCATTAAGTAAAGGTGACAGATCAAAATCTCCTATTAAATTCTTTGATGCTCAAGAAGCATGGGGGCTGAGTGCTCGTGAAACAATGTTGAAAGTTAAAGAATTGATGGATAATGGTTTGATTGATAAAAATGGCAGACTGATTGATAATAATGTTGAAAAAGCATCTGAAGGTGCAAAAGAGCAACCAACTGTTGATGAAGAAAAAAATAATCAGCAGACAGAAACAAATTCTGAACCATTTAATGAGTCAGGTGAAATTATCAGAGATCCAAATGCGCCGGTAAGTGATAAGATTGATCCTTCAATCCCTACATTTACTCCTCCTGAAGAACCTCAAGTTCAAGAAGAGGATGAAGAAGAAGTTAAAGGTGATTTTATAACAGGTGGCAAAACTGTAGGTAAGCCTTTATATAAACCATTGAAAAATAACAAAAAGAAAGATGATAACAAAAAGGGAAATGTAAACAAAGACAACGAGGACAACGGACCAGAAATGGAATAAAATTTAAAGGATGCAAGATTATGACAAATTTAAACGAATATGTGGCAAATGGTGGTGACCTCAGCCAGTTTACAAAGGAAGAGTTGAAAACCGTTTCTCAAGAAGCTATTAAAAAATACGCTGAAAAAGGTGGAAACATAAGTGTATTTTCCTATGAGCAAAGAAGAGAATTTCACAACAGAATGATTGAAGAAGAAATGGGGATGGGAAAGTAAATGGCAAAAAATATTGATGATTTATACGAGAGAGTCTATAACAAGACTCAATCATGCACTGACCAATCAGAGATAAAAACATTTATCTTCACTGAGATCAACAAAGAACTTTTGATGCGTGGCGTAACCTATGATGATTTTATCAAGGGTTACAGATCTTACACCAGCAGACGTTTAGGTGGCAAGAACGTGTCTCAGGATGAAATTGATAATGCGCAAGTATTTTTAAAGGATTATGACGATAAAAAAGTTGCAAATATTATCAATGAGGTCATCTATACAATCAACAAACGGCTTGGTGAAAGTCCAGAGGTGAAGTATCAAATTTCAGGTATCTTGCACTATGGCCTTTACAAAGAACCTCGTGATTCTGTATCAGCTTATGTAACAAAAGTTATTGATGCCATCAAAGAAAAGAAAAAAGCACTTCCAACTGCGGAAGAGGTTATGAATGTCTTGGGCAATCAATATCCTTGCTTAAGAGACTTTGAGGACGACACTTATCATCATATGGTTGTGGATTTGTCAGAGTTGCAAAGCTATGGCAATCATAAAAATGTCCCAGATTACTATTATGTTATGGAATCTCCAAATGGAAATATTTATTTTCACCCTGATGATATTGAAATAAAAAAAGACAATCAAGAAACTCAAGAGCATAATGCCAACAAGGGAGAATAAAACTATGGAAGAAACAAATGTAAAACAGCAATTCAGAGCAAACTTGCTCAGGCTGTGGGATATCGATAGTTTTATTGATCTTTATAAAAATAAACTTGATGGCCTTGAGTCAGAGCTCAGTAATATCGATTTCAAAAGACATAATAATCAAAATCTTAAAGAAGTGGTTTCACTTTCTGCAAGTGCAAATGCACTGCAACGTGTCTCTGATATAATTTGCACAAAGATAAAAAATCTTAGGGACGAAAAGAAAGAGGTTATTGAATCTATATATCGACTTGCTCCAAATGGGACTATGGATGACGGCCATTATTCAAAACAACTAAAAGAATATATGGATGAGATCCAAAACACTGTTGAAGAAGAAAAATATGAAGTTACTGAGTATGTCCCAAGCGAAGATGACTTGAAAGTATTTGATAAAGTTTATCCTGGGCAAGACATAAAAGACCTCAGCCTTAAATTGAATGTTTCAGAAGAGGAATTGATAAGATTTTCTAAGGATTATGTTGATTACATTAAAGAACGCTACCCAGAAAATCTTTCAGATGAAGAATTATCTAAATAGTGAATAAAAATAGGAAATAAATACGAAATTTCCTATTTTTTATTGTTTTATTTTTAAAATGCTTTATAATTTTGATTTTATGTGATAGTATTTAAAAGAGGTTATTATGGATATTAAAGAAGAACTTAAAGAACTTGCAGGCAAACTTGATGACGCTTGCCACTGTCTTTGACACAGACAAACTCAGCAAAGAAAAACAAGAAATTGAAGAAAACCTTACCAAAGCAGAGGTCTATACCAATTTGGAACTTTCAATTTCTTTAAGCAAGCGCAACTTAGCATTGCAAAAAATACTTGAACAGGTGCAAGATGCCAAGAATTTGTATGATACAATAAATGAGCTTTATGACCTTTATGACGGCCAAATTCCGCAGGAAGATGCAAAGAGTTTTGATGACTCACTCAAAGAATTGAAAAATAAGGTCAACAAACTTTATATTGAAAGTCTTTACAGCGGTGGCACCGACAACAATGATGCCATAGTTGAAATTCATTCTGGAGCTGGTGGGGAAGAGGCTCAGGACTGGGCGTCTATGCTGGAGCGAATGTATTTTGGGTTTGCGAAAGATCAAGGATACACCATAAAAGAAATATACAAAAACGCAGGCGATGGCGCAGGTTTTAAAAGTGCAGGCTATGTTTTCTCAGGAACGCATGCATATGGTAAACTGAAAAATGAGAGAGGCGTGCACAGACTTGTCCGAATTTCCCCTTTTGATGCAAACAAGCGCAGGCATACCTCATTTGCGAGTGTGGAAGTTTCGCCGGTCGTGGAAGAAAAAGATGTCAATCTTAACATGTCGGATTTGAAGATCGACACCTACCGAAGTGGCGGTGCTGGTGGACAAAATGTCAATAAAGTTGAGACGGCTATTCGTATCACTCACATTCCAACTGGTATCGTGGTGCAGTGCCAAAACGAACGCAGCCAGCTTCAAAATAAAGAGATGGCGATGCAGATGATGCTTTCTCGTTTAAAGGCACTTGAAGAAGAACAAAAGGAAAAGGAAAGGCAGGCAAAACTTGGTACTCAACAAAAGAATGAGTGGGGCAGTCAGATAAGAAGCTATGTGCTTTATCCTTATAAGATGATCAAGGATTTAAGAACAGGTGCAGAGACCTCTGATGTAGACAAATTCCTTGGTGGAGATATTGAAGAGTTTATCACTGCAAACCTTATCAAAACAAACAGTGAAAATAACGATAAATAATTGATAAATATTCAAAAAAATAGGAAATTTTGTCATAAAAAAGATGCAAAATTGACTAAAATCGACCAAAAATGTAAAATAATGATAAAAAATGGATAAAATTATGAAAAAGAAAGATATTTTGATACTTGGTATAGAGTCCTCTTGTGATGAAACAAGTATAAGTGTGGTAAAAAATGGAAGAGAAGTGCTTTCAAATGTGATTTCCAGCCAGATAGACATACACAAGCTTTATGGTGGAGTTGTGCCAGAGATTGCTTCACGTAATCATGTTATAAACATTGACACTGTGCTTGATGAGGCATTGAAAGCCTCTGGTGTGACTCTTGATGACATTGATGCAATAGCTGTGACCTATGGCGCAGGTCTTTTGGGTGCACTGATTGTGGGTGTCAACTTTGCAAAGGCCCTTGCTTATGCGAACAACAAACCACTTATTGCTGTCAATCATATAGAGGGACATATCGCGGCAAACTATATTGCTCATCATGACCTGAAACCACCATTTGCTTGTCTTATTGTCAGTGGTGGACACACGGCGCTTTGCAAAATGGAATCTTTTACAAACAGATCACTTATTGGCACGACAACAGATGATGCGATTGGTGAGTGCTTTGATAAAGTTGCACGCGAGTGTGGACTGGAGTATCCTGGTGGGCCAAATGTTCAACGTATGGCAGAAAAAGGAAAAAAGACAATTAACTTTGTGGTGAAACCACACGAGAAACTTAAAGATTTTAATTTCAGTTACAGCGGGCTTAAGACGGCGGTTATTAACTATCTTCACAACAAGCGTCAACGTGGAGAGGAAATCAACATTGCAAATGTTTGCCACTCTTTTCAAGAAGAAGCTGTTGGACAGGTTGTTTATAAAAGTATAGAGGCTTGCAAAAAGTTTGGACTTAAAACGCTTGTTTTGGCCGGAGGGGTAAGCGCAAACAAAAGACTTCGTCAGGCCATGACAGATGAGGGTAAGAAAAATGGCATTGATGTTTTTTATCCGGACATTTCACTTTGCACTGACAATGCCGCAATGATTGCATCAGCAGGCTACTTCTGTTTCATTGAAAACAAGAACATTGCCGATCCGTTTACTCTTGCCCCAAGCGCAACAGTTCAGTTATGACCTGAAAATATAATAAAATATTATAAAAATATTAAAATCATGCTTGACAACAACTTGGCCGTGTGTTATTATATATTCACACTCCTCGTTGTAGGGTGTAATTTTTTAGGAGAAAATTTTTTATGAGAACTAAGATTACTCTTGAATGCACAGAATGCAAACAAAAAAACTATGACAACTATAAGAATAAAAAGAACGATCCTGACAGAATCCAATTGACTAAATATTGCAGATTCTGCGGAAAACACACAGTTCATAAAGAAGCTAAGTAATTAAGGGGGAACTTTATTTATGGCAAAAGCAGAAAAAACTCTTGCTAAGGACAGCGTAAAAGCTCAAAAAACACAGAAGAAAAACAAAAAAGCTCAGGCTAATCAAGCCCCTAAAAGAAACAAAGTTAAGGAAACTTTTGGCGAACTTAAAAAAGTAACTTGGCCTTCATTTAAAAAGACTATGAAACAAACGGGCATGGTTATCTCGGTTGTTGCTCTTTTCATGCTTGTTACTCTTGGTATCGACAGTTTGCTTAACTGGATTTTGAAGCTTATAAGCAATATTTAAGGAGTGAATTATGAGTGATAGTGATGTTTTAAAAGAAGATCCAAAGTGGTATGTGCTTCACACTTATTCTGGCTATGAAAGTATGGTTCAAGAGAATCTTTATAAGACAATCGACCATAACAAACTTCAAGATTTCATTGTTGAAGTAAAGATACCTATGGAAGATGCCATTGAAGAGAAAAATGGCAAGAAAAAAGTTGTGCAAAGAAAAATGTTTCCATGCTATGTGTTTATCAAGATGCGCTATACTGACAATTTGTGGCACACAATTGTAAACACTCGTGGAGTTACTGGATTCGTTGGCCCTGCGGGACGACCTCTTCCACTTCCTGATGAGGAAGTAAGAAAGATGCAACTTGAAAAGATTGTTATTGACCTCAAAATTGAGGTTGGCAATAAAGTTAAAGTTATTGCTGGTCCACTTGAGAGTTTCGTTGGTGATGTCCTTTCAGTTGACACTGCTAATCAAAAATGCAAGGTTTCGGTAGAGATGTTTGGACGTCAGACGCCGGTTGACCTTGACTTCGCCCAAATCGAAGTAATTTAAGGCGTGATAACGGCACACTAAGTGCAGAAACTGCGAAAGTTTCACACACTCGTTTATAAAAATAAAGTCGTGCGTTCAGCTTTCTTGTTTCTTTCTTATTGCACCATTCTGACGCCCTAAATGCGTAATTAAATCTATGAATTCTAGTAAATAAGATTGTTCTTAATCTGAATTTAGCCTTTAAATCCCGTTATCGATATTTATATTCGAGAATGGATTGAAATAAATTATTTAGTTTTAAATCATTTGACTTGCAGTAGGGTGTAAGCTAAATGTTTTAAATATATGTGGCAGAGGTAAATTTTGTATGCCTCACACAGACCACAGAAAAACTTAAAGGAGAATTGAATATGGCACCTGTTAAAAAAATTAAAGCCGTAGTTAAACTTCAACTTCAAGCTGGTAAGGCAACCGCTGGTCCTCCAGTTGGTTCATCACTTGGACCTCATGGTATCAACATTCCAGCTTTCGTTAAAGAGTTTAACGACAAAACTGCAGCTCAAGACGGATTTATTATCCCTGTTGAGATGACAATCTATGAAGACCGTTCATTCACTTTCGTTCTTAAAACTCCTCCTGCAGCAGTTTTAATTAAGAAAGCTATTGGTATTGAAACGGCAAGTGGAAAACCAAACAAAGAAAAAGTCGGAAAAATCACAAAAGAACAAGTTCGTAAGATCGCAGAGCAAAAAATGCCTGACCTTAACGCTGCAAGCCTTGAGGCCGCTGAAAGCATGATCGCTGGTACTGCAAGATCTATGGGAATTGTTGTGGTTGACTAAGGGAGGACTATGCTATGAAACACGGAAAAAATTATAACGCTTCTGCTTCAAAAATCGAAGCTCAAAAGCAGTATGATGTGAACGAAGGTCTTGCCCTTGCTGTTGAAACTGCAACTGCAAAATTTGATGAGTCTATTGAAGTTCATATTAAGCTTGGCGTTGACCCTAAGAACGCTGACCAACAAGTAAGAGGTTCAATAGTTCTTCCAAACGGAACTGGTAAATCAAAGAAAGTCCTTGTTATCGCAAAAGGTGATAAGGCTGATATCGCCAAAGCTGAAGGTGCTGACTATGTTGGTGCTGAAGAAATGGTTGATAAAATCGTTAAAGAAGGTTGGCTTGACTTTGACGCCTGCGTTACAACACCTGACATGATGGGTATTGTTGGTAGAGCTGCAAGAGTTCTTGGACCTCGTGGTCTTATGCCAAACCCAAAAAGTGGAACAGTTACACCTGACGTTGCAAAAGCAATAAAGGATATCAAAGCTGGTAAAGTTGAGTATCGTCTTGACAAATTTGGTATCATTCACTGCGTTATCGGTAAAAAGAGCTTTGGTGCTGCGAAACTTCAAGAGAACTTTGATGTGCTTCTTGATGCAATTGTTAAAGCAAAACCACAAGCTGCAAAGGGAACATATTTAAAGAGTATAGTTGTTGCTTCTACAATGGGCCCAGGAATTAAAGTCAAAGTTTAAGGCTTACAAAACGCACACTAAGTGCAGAAACTGCAAAAGTTCCACACACTCATTTACGAAAGTAAAATCGGGCGTGGAACTTTTTTGTTTCTTTCTTATTGCACATTTTCTAAACCTTAAACAACGTTATTTGTATGAATTGACGTGAAAAAGAAATTTGTTACTATAAAAATCCCAGACAGTTACGTATGTAAATATGCGCTTGCCTGGGATTTTTTAGTGCCTTCTTCTGCATCAAAATTTTCACCTTAATTCACGTTATATGTATATACTACAAAATCGCGATACACTCATTTATGAAAATAAAATCGAGCGTTGGAATTTTTTTATGCCTTGTTATATACATAAATTTTGCCAAAGATGCGGCGAGTTTTCTTCGCCGGTTCGGTAGAGAGGCGAAAAATTTCATAAAAATTTTGTCAAAATTGATAAAAATTGTTTGACAAGGGCAGAATAAAAATATAGAATATAGGTATCCAAAAGATGTCAATAAGTTGGGGTGAAAAACCCAGAAAAGCCGTTGGCAGAAAAATATTGTGGGAACACAAAAGGCAGGGAGAAGGTATGAAAAACAAGGTAAAAACAGCAAAAATCGGGGGGGGGGCAGCTTAATAAGATACTAATAAGTATAGCGATAGTTGTTGCTGCGCTTATCTTTACTTTTTCCGTAAAAATTGTTAATAACAACAAGGCAACCACATCACCAACAGTGGTTGAGAACCAGCAGGACACCAAGGATAGAACTATCCCTGGTGTTTATTATGCATCAGCGCAGGAAGTTGAAGAAAATGGTACAGCACTTGCCCCAATGTCTGAAAAGGGCGGAGCAATTTATGTTGGTGCAGGAAGTTCATATGTGATGAATGGTGGAACATATAAAGGTTCATCAGCGACATATGGTGGGGCAGTATATGTTGCAAGTGGTGGTACTTTTACCATGAATGGCGGAACAATAATGTTTAACCAAGCAATTTGTGGTGGTGCAATCTATGTTGAAGAAGGTGGAACAGTTAATCTTAATGGCGGGGCGATTGTCGGAAATGCAGCGGAAACTGGTGCTGCGATATATAATGCAGGTGGAACAGTTATTGAAGGACAAACAACAACGACAACAATAAACAGCAACAGTTCACAACTTTATGACAGTTATGTTGTATATTATGTTGATGGAAAAGTTGCTGCGGTTTCAGCATTGGATTTAACAGATGGTAAGTTTGTTTACGACACAGATGTTTTACCACTTGATTATAACAATTGTCCTGGATATTTCAAAGATGCAGAATGCACACAGTATCTGGAAGACGGTGACACAATTTATACTCCAACGGCAGTTCAAAGTGCCACAGTAAATAATTTTGAAACAGTAAGACTTTATACAAAAACTGCAACACTTGATAAATTATATTTTTATATAAGTAATAATGTGCATTTTGTAAGTAAACAAGGAACACCAACTGGTGAAGTTGTTATTCCAAGGCAACATGAAAATCAAGATGTGACAAGCATTGAAGGTGGTGCCTTTCAAAACTGCAGTGAGATTACTGGGACATTGATAATTCCCGGTTGTATTAAAAAAATTGGATGGAGTGCATTTCTACATTGCACAGGATTTACAGGGACATTGACAATTCCAAACAGTGTGATAGTTATTGAAGATTCTGCATTTGGTGGTTGCACAGGATTTACAGGTCTGAAATTTGGAAGTGGTTTGACAAGAATTGAAAATGGCGTATTTTCTTCTTGTAGCGGGCTTACTGGGGCATTGAGAATTCCAGATGGTGTGACAAGGATTAAATCTTGGGGATTCAGCAGTTGTAGTGGACTGACAAGTATAACAATCCCAGACAGTGTGACAAGCATTGACACAGGTGCATTCCGTGGTTGTTATGGTCTAGAAACCATATATTATAATGCAATTAACATAGCCTCAGTACCACAAAATTTATTCTATAGGGCAGGCGCAAACGGGGATGGAATTGGAGTTGTATTTGGTAATAATGTTGAAAGCATACCGGCAAATTTGTTTTATGTCACAAACTCATCATACAGCCCAAAAGTAAGCAGTGTGACAATTGGAAGCAGTGTGACAAGCATTGGAGAGTGTGCATTTTGGAGTTGTTCAGACCTGACGAGTGTTATTATACCAGAAGGTGTGACAAGTATAGGAGATTCAGTATTTAGGGATTGCAGTTCACTTACAAATGTTACGATTCCAAACAGCCTTATAAGTATTGGAGATTATGTATTTAATGGTTGCACATCATTGATTTGTAATGAATATGATAATGCAAAATATCTTGGAAACAATATAAATGCATATATATTGCTTATTTATGCAAAAAATAATTCTATAACATCGTGTGGAATAAATGGAAATACCAGGTTTATTCGTAATAATGCATTTCAAAATTGTACTGGACTTACAAGCATAAATATTCCAAGTGGTGTACTTAGCATTGGAGTTTCTGCTTTCAACGGTTGCAGTGGTCTTACAGAAGTCATATTATCAAATACTTTAACAAGTATTGGAACTGTTGCATTTGAAGGTTGCAGTTCACTTATTGAAATTACAATTCCGGATAGTGTAACAAGTATTGCTGGTTGGATATTTAACGGTTGTAGTAGTCTTACAAAAATAACAATAGGAAGTGGTTTGATCAACATAGGAGATAGCGCAATTTTGGGTTGCAGTAGCCTTACAGAAGTAATAATAGATTCATCAACGATAGCAGGTCTAAATTCATCAGATTCCTATTTGCTCGCAAATGCCACAACAGTTTATGTGAAAGACACAATCACAAGCGTTGGAACATATATCACAGATTCATTCACTCAAACGACAAGTGACAGAGCAGGGTATAATAAATATATAAAGAATTCATAACATTCGGTGCACAGAGGCACCCTTCCCAATATTTCCTCTGTGCACTGAGTTGGAAAATAAAAATGTAAGACAGGCGTCTTACATTTTTTATAACTTAAATTTTATTTTTCATCATAATCATCAAGGAAGCTGTGGTGGGTGCCGTGCTTGTCTTTATAGGCGATGACGGTGGCAAGGTTGACATTTTCTATGCTTTTGAAAATGTTTTGCTCTATGCAAGGATCGTCTTTGGCAATGTTTGCGATGATGTGTTTGACCTTTTTGCGCTTGCTTGCAGTTTGGTCATTTCCCCCATCAATAGAGCAAGTTGCGGTGAATCTGCAGGCGCATTGAAGAAAGTGAAGATTATTATAATCGCGCCAGTGCTTGATATCTTTTTCACGAATAAGATAGAGTGGGCGAATAAGCTGCATGTTTCCAAAGTTGTCGCTGTGGAGTTTTGGCATCATGGTTTGAATTTGTCCACCATAAAGCATGCCCATAAGTATTGTTTCAATCACATCATCAAAGTGGTGGCCAAGGGCTATTTTATTGCAACCAAGCTTCTCGGCAGCACTGTAAAGATGACCACGCCTCATCCTTGCACAAAGATAGCAAGGGGATTTGTCCACATTGACTACGCTGTCAAAAATGTCAGTTTCAAAGAAGGTGAGGGGAATGTTCAGGTTTTTTGCGTTGACTTCAATAAGCTCTCGATTTTCTTTGCTGTATCCCGGATCCATGCACAAAAATACCACTTCAAAAGGAATTTCAGTGAAGCGCAAAAGCTCCTGAAAAAGTTTTGCCATAAGGAAGCTGTCTTTTCCACCAGAAATGCAGACTGCAATTTTGTCGTTTGGCTGGATAAGGTCATAGGTTTTGATTGCTTTTAAAAACTTACTTAGTATTTCTTTTCTGAATTTTTTTTGAAGGCTGAGCTCTGCATTGCTGGCAATTGTGCCATTTTTCACCTCTTTTATTTGAGAGCGCAAGTAACCAATATAACCGGCATTAAGGCTGAATGCTTTAAATCCGTTTTCACAAAGAGTGTCTGCAACATCTTCGCTTTTCACTCCGCTTTTGCAACAGATATAGTATTCTTTGTTTTTATTCAGTTTTGAAAAGTTTTCAAGCACTGTTTCAGGTATGTTGATTGCGCCGGGAATGTGTCCAAAATCAAAGTCATCACTGCTTCTGATGTCAATGATGTCATATGCATCTTTGTCTTTATTTATAAGATCTTTAAAGTCAACTGAAATTGCCATATATTTTTCCTTTGCTTTATTCTAGCATTATTTTTTGTAAATTTCAAGAATAATAAATAATTATTTTTAAGCATTACTTATTAAAAGACAATTTGCGACAAAGTTAGATTTTTGCTTATTTTGTTTGCAAAATTTTATGTGCTATTATGCTTGTATGAAAAATTTAAGAAAGTGGACGATTGCAAATAAGAAGCAAATTTTGTTGTATTTTGGTGTTTTCTTGATTATGCTTGTTTTGGCGCGTGCAAATGTGATGCATATTCTTTATCCCTTTGCCTTTAGCTTTTTGTTTGCGCTTATTTATCTTAACAAAAATGCTGTCTTACTTTGCATTTTTTATTTGCTTATATCGTTGATTTATGGTTTTACACTGCAGAATTTGATTATCAGTGTCAGCGTGGTGTCTTTTGCAATTTTGCTTTATCTTATCTTCAAAATTTCTAAGAAGAAGATGCCTCTTTTTGTTGCACTGATTTTTTGTGCGCTCAGTCAAGTGGGATTTTTGTATTTCAACATTTATTCCACAAAGCAGATCATCATAAGCTTGGTTTCAATTGTGGTTGGGCTTTGCTTTATGTATATCGTGGTTGTTGCGTTTGGGGCTCTTTTTTATCGTGGACTTCAAAGCAGGTTCACACTTGATGAAAGCATCTGCTTTGGCATCTTTTTGATAGCATTTTTCAGTGGCATCGCCGGTGTGTTTGTGGGTATGGTTAATCTAAGCTATCTTATGGTGATATTTTTTCTTGCATGTATGTCAAGGATTTTGACAAAAAGTGCAAATGTTTATTTTTCTGCTCTTGCTGGGCTTGGATTTTCTTTTGTGAATGCAAATGTAACTTTTATTGCTGTATTTGTAACTTTTGGTCTAATCTTTTCTTGTTTTGCACAAAACAGCAGATTTTTCCCTGCTGTTTTGGCAGCTTTGGCAGACTTGGTATTTGGTATGTTTTTAAATGCCTATCCGGTTTATAACTATGTGTGTCTTTTGGCCACGCTTTGTTGTCTTTTTCTGTTTTTGTGTGTGCCAAGCAAGCTATTTGTCTATCTTCAAGGATTTGGCTTTGACTATGACGGAAATCTTGTCAGCGAATACCTTATAAGTGGAAGGAGGGAAGAACTTAAAAGCAGACTGACCGGTATGTCTCAGCTGTTTAGGTCTATGCAGGTGGAATACCGAAATCTCAGTATTGGAAAAGTCAACAAAGATGAATATTGCCAGATGCTGACAAACGAGATTGAGTCAAAAATTTGTTGTGCGTGCATCAATAAAAATAATTGCAGTGAAAATGCGCAGATACACTCGGCGATATACCAGCTGATAGATTTTGGTATGGAGAAGGGCAAAGTTACAATCCTTGATGCCAACAATCTTTTAACAGGCAGTTGTGATAAGTTCAGCGTGCTTATTGGCGAGGTCAACGAGGCACTGAAACTTTACTTTAAATATCAAGAGCAGGTTGCTTCCTCTGACAATGGGAAAATGCTTGTCAGTGCTCAGATGGGGGCAACTGGAAAGATTTTTAGTGAGCTTGCACTTGCGATTTCTGAAGATGAGATTTTTGATAAAAAGCAAGCAAAAGCTGTTTTGGATCAGCTGACTTCGGATAAAGTTGTGGTCAATGAATGTGAAGTCATAAGTGGAAACAGTGGTGTCAAAAAGGTGGTGCTTGCAGTTCGTAACAGTGACATTGTCAATCCAAAAATTTCTGAGGATCTGAAAACTGTTTTGAAGATGAGTATGGTGCTTATAAGACAGACATTTGCAAGACTTTCTGGTTGGAGTATTCTTCAGTTTGAGCCAGCAGATAAATATTCGCTTGCAATTGGGTTTGCTCAAAAGTCGGTTGATGGGCTCAGCGGAGATGTCTATTCCTATAAAAAGATTGGGAGTGGAAGGTATCTTTTTGCAATTGCTGATGGCAAGGGACATGGGGTGAAAGCAAATCAAATTTCCTCATCTGCGCTTTCCATAGTGGAGAGCTTTTATAAATCTCAGTTTTCATCTGAGACCATTGTTCACAGTGTTAACAAGATTTTAATTCCTGCGGGGGAGGAAAACTTTACCACTCTTGATGCCGTTGTGGTTGATCTTTCCTCCGGTATGGCGGATTTTGTCAAGATTGGGGCAAGCGTGAGTGTGATTAAGCAAAAAAATCAATGTGCCGTGATCAGTTGTAGCAGTCTGCCACTTGGAGTTATGGAAAAGATCTATCCAACGGTCGAGAAAAAAGTTTTGCAGGTGGGGGATATTGTTGTGATAGCCTCGGACGGAATTGTGGACGCATTTTCTTCCCCTGAAAACTTTGCAGATTTTGTCAATAATGAAATGTTCATCAATGTGCAAATGCTTGCGGACAGCATCTTGGAAGAAGCGGAAAGCAGAACTGCGCACCCTGACGATATGACAGTTATTGTATTTAAACTTAATCAAAACTTTGCATAATTGT
The DNA here is from genome assembly GCA_017444785.1 of Clostridia bacterium. GTDB lineage: Bacteria > Bacillota > Clostridia > Christensenellales > UBA1242 > UMGS2069. The sequence goes on along the minus strand of JAFSVX010000010.1, from coordinate 57,856 downwards.
TGCACTTTGCAAGAATTTGGTTATAATAGAGAGTGATGGAGATACTTTTATGGAAATTTCTTGCAAAGTTTTAGAGGGACTGATAACAAAAACTGATAAGGTTTTGGTTGGCGTCAGCGGTGGCACAGACAGTATGTGTCTTTTGAGCATGCTTTTAAAAGCCAAGTCTCAAATGGGATTTCAGCTTCTTGCCGTCCACATAAATCACAATCTTCGCGGGCAGGAATCTGAAAGAGATGAGAATTTTGTCAAAAAATATTGCGAGAAAAACGATATTAAATTTATTTGTGAAAGTGTTGACGTGTTAAAGCATGCCAAAAAGTATGGTAAGACCACAGAGCAGGCTGCAAGAGAGTTGCGCTATTTGGCGTTTGAAAAAATTATGCAAAAAGAAAAAGCAACTGTTTTGGCAGTTGCTCACCACAAAGACGATCAGGCAGAGACTGTGCTTATGCATATTGCTCGCGGAAGCAGTTTGAAGGGCGCAACAGGTATGCAAATAAAGAGTGGAAATATTATTCGTCCTCTGCTTAATTTTACAAGGAAAGATATTGAAGAGTATAACAAAGCAAACAAAATTCCAAGCATCAAAGACTCTTCAAATGATGATGTGAACTATAACAGAAATTATGTAAGGCATAAAGTTATTCCTGTGGTGGAGAAAGCTTATCCTGATGTGGTCAACTCGCTTTGCAAGTTCGCTTCAAAGTGTGCAGTTGATGAGGACTTTATCCAAAGCCAAATTCCATACAAATTGATTGTGAGCTCAGAGAAAACTGTGAAACTTTTAAATGAGGTGGACAGTCTGCATCTTGCAATCAAGACAAGGCTTGTTAAGCGTGCATTTGAGCAACTTGGGGCTTTCTTTGACATAGAGGAAAAGCATATCTTCGAAGTGCTTAATCTTTTCAAGATGAAAAATTCAAGCAAGATAAGTTTGCCTTTCAAAATCACTGCGTTCAAAGAGTATGACGGCGTGGTGCTCACTCAAAATAAACCAGATCTTAAAAATGGATACTATGAATTTAAAACAGGCAAGACAAACATTGAAAATTTTGGTGCCATTGAAATCAAGCTTCTTTCTGATGATGAGATGCCCGTGTTTGGTGATGGAAATCACTATGTGGATTTTGAAAGTATCCCTGCAACTGCCGTGTGGAGAACACGTCAAGACGGCGACATGTTTTCCAAGATCGGAAGTGGAAGTAAAAAACTGAACGACTATTTTACTGACAAAAAAATACCACTGAGGCTGAGAGATGAAATAATGGTTCTTGCAAGTGGCAATAAGGTTTTGGTTGTGGCAGGATACGATATCTCTGACAGCGTCAAAATAACTTCAGGAACTGATAAGATCGCAAAAATTTCATATTCAAAATAACAGTTTATAAAAACTTTTTTTACATGAAATATTGTAAGCCATTGTGCTTGACAAGATTTTAAAATTTAATATATACTTTATACAAGAGGAAAAACTATGGGACTTTTCAAAAAACGTTTTAGTATCATAAGACTTATTCTTGGTATCGTTATTGCCGGAGTTTGTTTGTATTTTCTTCTTCGCGGACAAATAAACTATAACATTGTGAACTAGGTAAATTGATGAGAAAAAAGAATAAAGTTATCAATCTTTTTATAAGACTTTTTGTTGTGCTTGCTGTCATCTCGGCAGTGGTTTTTTCTGTGTATTTTGCTCTTGACAAATGGGTCGTTCCAAAATACTTTAAAGCCTATGGCATAAACAACATGCAAGAGCTTGTTACAACAATGAAAACTCTTTACACAAGCCCAAAAGAAGATAAGATGATCACCAATGGGTTTAATAAAGCTGATGAAAACTTGGCAACTGAAAAACTTATTGCGGCAGGCTTTCCAACCACTCATGATAACAGCATTGACTATCAAGCCATTGCAGACGGCGGTAATTATACTCTTCATGCCGGCGAATATAAGTTTACAGACAAGGAACTTGCTGCCATTATAAATCAAATGCTTCACAGCGGCATTCTTGAAAACAAGCTTCCATATCTTCAATATATTGACACAACAAGTATCAGTGTGCTTGAGGTGGATATTTATCCTCAAAAGATAGAGGGTGATGGCGAAACAACTTATTCACAAAAAAGTGCTGATGTGAAATTTATATTCAAATTTGACACCTCTGCTGTCCGAAATAAAATAGCAGAAGAAATGGATACGCCAATGTTTCTTTTGAATATGATTTTGCCAAAAGTGATCTATATCACGACAGAGTTTAACATCACAATTGAAGATGACGGAACTTATACCATGACAAACGGAACGGTTGGTATAAACAATCGCACCGCGCAGCAAAGCCAAATTCTTCTTGATATGCTTATTGGATTTATCTTCCCAGAGCAAGATGAAATGACAACTGCAAAACTCATTGCTGAATTTGAAAAGATTATCCCTCAAGGTCTTGGCTATTTGGGCAACATTTCATTTGAAAATCAAATCAATGCTCAAGGCTTGAAAGGTTTTATTCTTACTGTAAATTAAATTTTAAATTTAATAAAGATTGTGTTTTTGATACCACTTGTTTACGAAATATTTGCATATTTCAACAAGTGGTATTATTGATATGCTGGCAAGTGCGACTGTCAGCCATTGAACTTTGTTTAAAGCGACAATTCCAAAGGCGGTTTGAAGAAGTGGCACGAAGGCAACAAGAAGTATCAGTGCAAAAAGTCCAATAAAACTTATATTGAAACTTTTGTTGCTTAAAATATTGATTTTGAAGATGCTTTCAAGCGTCTTGCAGTTGACCGCATGAATTATTTGCATCAGGCAGATGATTAAAAAGACCATAGTGCTTGCGACTGCGTTTCCCCATTTGTGAACGCCAACAACAAATATCACAAGAACCAGCATAGTTTGCACAAACGACTGATAGAGTATGCTTGTGCCCACTCTTCCGCTGAAAAGGTTGTCGTTTGCATTTCTTGGTGGCTTTTGCATGATGTCATGTTCGGGTGGCTCAAGACCAAGTGCAAAAGCTGGGAAGCTGTCAGTTACAAGATTGATAAACAATATTTGTGCGGGGCTTAAGAAAATCTGGTCGCGCATGATTATTGTTGCAACAAATATTCCAAGTACTTCCACAAGGTTTGTGGAAAGCAGAAATAAAATTATTTTCTGAATATTGTTATAGATTGTTCGGCCTTCTTTTATGGCGACAACAATAGTCTGGAAATTGTCGTCAGTGATGATAAGGTCCGCAACGCTTTTGGTGACATCAGTTCCATTTATTCCCATGCATGTTCCAATGTTTGCCTCTTTTATGCTTGGGGCATCATTGACGCCGTCTCCTGTCATGGCAACAATCTTTCCAATTTTCTTAAACGCTTTGACTATCTTTACTTTATGCTCGGGAGTAACCCTTGCAAAGACACTGAAATTTTCTATGACTTTTGAAAGATTTTTTATGTCAAGTTTGTCAATTTGGCTTCCGGTGACGACCTCTTCTTTTTTGCTTGCAATTCCAAGCTCTTTGGCAATGGCAAAAGCGGTGTCTGGGTGATCGCCGGTGATCATGACTGGTTTAAGCCCGCTTTTGTGGCACTCTTTTATTGCGGACTTGGCCTCAGGGCGCGGTGGATCAATAATTCCAATAAGACCAACGAAAGTAAGGCCATTTTCAATCATGTCATCTTCGCTGTCAACTTTTTTCATGGTCACAGCAAGCACGCGCTCTGCCCGTTTAGTCATGTGGCTTATTGCTTTGTCAATCTCTGATCGAAGCGAAGGGGAGAGGACTGTTTCCGCTCCATTTATTAAAATCTTTGTGCATTTGTCAATAAGATAGTCATATGCACCTTTGCTGAAAAGAAAATTTTGCCCATTAACTTTATTTACTGTGCTCATGATTTTGCGTGAGCTGTCAAACGGAAATTCTTTTATTCTTGGGCAAGCATTAACTTTTTCAAAGATGTCATCACAGTAAGTTTTAAGATGAAACAACATGGAGCTTTCTGTTGCATCACCAATGATTTTTCCATCATCTGAGAATTTTGCGTTATTGCAAAGAAGCATGGGTAAATAAAGTTGATTTAAGTTGTCTTTGTCTTGGAAATTGTCAATCATTTTTCTGTCAAAGAAGACATGTTTTATCGTCATCTTGTTCTGTGTCAATGTTCCGGTTTTATCACTGCAAATGACATTGCAACAGCCAAGCGTTTCAGTGCTGCTTAGGGTTTTGACAATCGCTCTTTGTTTCGCAAGACGTTCCACTCCAAGTGCCATGACAATAGTGATCACTGCGGGCAGGCTTTCAGGTATGGCAGCAACGGCAAGGGCTATGGCAATCAAAAAAGCTTCGAGCATATTTGTCTGGCGAGAAAATATCAGCTGTATTACAAAAACAATGGCAACAATAATAAGCACTCCATAGGTTATCAGCTTGCCAATTTTGTCTATGTTTTTTTCAAGCGGTGTTTTCTCTCTTTTATTATTTGAAAGCATGCCTGCAATCTTGCCAATCTCGGTGTTTTGCCCCACGCGAACGACAATGCCTGTGCCGTTTCCATAGGTGCATGTGGTCCCAGAAAAACACATGTTCTCTTGTTCGGCGAGTGGGGTGTTATTTAAAAGTGTTTTATCAGCATTTTTAAAAACTGCATGACTTTCGCCTGTAAGTGTGCTTTCATCGCATTTAAGATTTGCAGAGGATATAAGGCGGATGTCGGCAGGGACAAAATCGCCAGCATTTAAGTTTACAATATCGCCAACCACAACCTCTGTTGTAGGAATTTTTATAAGTTTCCCATCACGTATGACTTTGCAAAATGGCTCAGTCTTTTTGTTTAAAAGTTCAAGGGCGTCTTCTGCGCGCTTTTCTTGCAGAGCTCCGATAAGTGAGTTCATGATGACTATTAAAAAAATAAGTCCACCCTCAAACAGATCGCTGTATTCGTGTTTTGTGATGGAAATTGTTGTGGAGATAACTGCACTTATAAGAAGCACAATTATCATGATGTTTTTAAACTGGGCAAAAAAACGAGCCGCAAAACTGACTTTCTTTTGACCTTTCAGTTGATTATTTCCATACTTTTCTTGATTTGTTTTTACGCTGTCAGAAGAAAGACCATTTTTACCAGACTTAAACTCTTTATATATCTTTTCAAGCGGGGTGGTATAAAAATCCATAATGCTCCTTTATATGAAAAGTATATTTTTAAATTTTTTGATTTATGAGTTAGAAATTCAGGCTATTTCAAGAAAGAGTTGACAAATTCGCGTGCAAGGGGTATATTACTTATATCTAAAGATAAGGATACTGTAAAAATGTGGGCATATGATATTGCACAAAGAATAATAAACGAAAGACCAAATGAAGAGGTTTACACAATTGCAACAGGTGTAAGTCCTTCTGGTTTTATTCATATTGGAAATTTCAGAGAGGTTATAACACCTTACTTTGTTGCAAAGGCTCTCAAAAACCTTGGAAAAAAAGTAAGGTTTTTATTCTCATTTGATGACTTTGACAGATTCCGTAAAGTTCCTGCAGATATCCCTGCTGAATATGAGAAATATATTGGTATGAACTATTCAGATATGCCAAGTCCTTTTTCTGAAAATGAAAGCTATGCTCATTATTTTGAAACTGTTTTTAAGGGTGAACTTAAAAAGATGGGGATTGATGTCGAACATGAAGTTGATTTCAGATATCAGGCACAAGAGTATAGAAGTGGAAGATATGTGGATAAAATCCGCCTGTCACTTGAAAAAAGAAAAGAGATTTTCGACATCATCGACAGCTTCCGAACTCAAGATGCAGAGCTTGGTGAACGCGACAGCTTTTTCCCTGCAAATGTGTATTGCTCAAAATGTAGAAAAGAAGCAAAGATTGTAAACTATGATGATGCGACAGGGGATATAACTTACAGATGTGCTTGTGGTCATGAAGAGACTGTTAATGTTGAAACTTGCAGAGATATCAAGCTTCAGTGGAAAGTTGACTGGCCAATGCGTTGGCAACAAGAAAATGTTACATTTGAAAGTGGTGGTATGGATCACTTCACAAAAAATGGTAGCCATGATGTTGCCGAAGTCGTTTCAAGAAAAATCTTCGGATTTGAGCCTCCGGTTGCTGAACCTTATAACTTTATAGGTATTAAAGGCGGCGGAGCGAAGATGAGTTCCTCAAAAGGTGGGGTTCTCACAATAACTAAGATGCTGAATGTTTATGATGCACATTTACTTCTTTGGTTCTATTCAAAATATAAGCCTATGCAACAGTTTTCACTTGCTTTTGACAATGATGTTATCCGCTATTACAGTGAATATGACCGTTGGGTAAAAATGTATTTCGATGGCAGAATTGACCAAGGCAATAAAGACATTCTTGATTTTACAGGTGTTACCGAGGATTATTTAAATTATCCATCATTCAGCAACCTTGCAACATTCCTTCCTATTGACAACTTCAATAAGCAGATGCTTGAAAAGTTGATGAAAAAAGAAAATATCGACACCACAACAAAATATTATAAAGAAAGACTTGCAAAAGCTGAGTATTGGGTGGAAAACTATGGTGAAGAATATCAAGTTAACTTGCTTGAGGACAGAAACAATGAATTTTATGCAACTCTTAATGACGATGAAAAATCTTGGGTTGCAAAAACCATTGAGCTTGTAAACAAAGACTTTGCAACAAGCGATGAGCTTATGACAGAGCTTTACGCAGTTGTCAAATACCTTAACCTTGAACCTGATGTATTAAAGAAAACTCAAAAGAGATTTTTTGAGATTCTTTACAATCTTCTTCTTGGCAAAGGTCAAGGTCCAAAACTTGGTATTTTCCTTATGGCTATTGAGAAAGATAAATTGATGCAACTTTTGAAGTTTTAAGATCTTTAAATTTATTTTAAAAACCGCAATGTGCTTGCTTTGCGGTTCTTTTTATTTAGCTTTTAAAATTCCTATTGAAATATGTGATTTTAAGTGGTATACTTTTAACCATGTTGAATTTAAAAAACTTAAATACCTTTGGAAAGGGCAGATGGATATATTTTCCGTCTCGGATTTTTGATGCAGAAAACTTTGAAGAAAATTGTGAAACTTTATGTGAATTATTTAAAAACTATAAGAATGTATGCTTATGCGATAAGGCTCATGTGGTGGAATACCTGTCACAAGATCCATTTTTTGTGTTTGTTGATAATTATGGTCAGCCACAGATAGTTGGAAATACCTGTATGGGAATGTATCTTGATTATTTCAGAGGTACGGTTGATGGGTATGAACAAAACATATCCAGTGACTTTATAGAAGTAGCGAATGAATTTTTGAACAAAAATTCAGGGCTGATAAATGCGGAGTGTTGGAAATACCATATTAACTGGATTGAAAGATTAAGACATTATAAATGTTATTTTCAAAACAAAAAATACTCGCAAATTGATGTTGGTCAACTTGTTGATGACATAGGCTATAATGGATTCTCTCTTCATAGAAAAGGGCAGGCAGATAATGCTGATGTTTTTGAAAAAGGAAAAAGGTATTATCCAAAAGTGAAAAAGGCTTTATTTAGTGAATCAGCTTTACGTCCTATGATTGCCAAATTTTTAAACTGTCACACATGTGACTTATATGTGGGGAAGTATTATGGGAATGGTAAAAATATCAAATATATTGTTGGAGATATGCATAGTAGTTTTTTGCATAGAGATTGCAAAATAAAGAAAGTTTATGGGAACATACAAATTAAAAATTACAGTGGGGAATATAAAGACGTAACGGATATAGAAGCTACTGGTAATTTTGAGATACTAGGATTTAGAAAAGCGGATTTAAATATGCCTAAATGTTTTGAAAATGCAGAACTTATGTCTTGCGATGAGTTGACTAAATAGTGATATTTAAAAGAGATAAATCGATGTGATTTATCTTTTTTAATGAGGTTTAAATAAGTTTTATGTGCTCTTAAAAAAAATATTTGAAAAAGTTTTAAAAAATAAATGAAAAACTCTTGACACGGCGCCGTGTGTATAGTATAATAGCTACGCTGCAATATGGGAAGATGCGGAAGGTTACCCATGAGCCTTGATTGGGATAACTTCCGTGGACAAGTCAAAACAACGATTTTGGCGACAGAAATTCAATCCAGTGTTCACCGCGGAATGTATTGCAAGTGCGGGGATTGATCCGGTCTGAAAATATTTACTTGGAGGAAATTAAATGGCAACACAAAAAATAAGAATTAAGTTAAAAGCTTATGACCACAACCTTGTTGATGAATCTGCTGCAAGAATTGTGGAGACTGCTAAGAAAGCAGGTGCAAAGGTATCTGGGCCTATCCCAATGCCAACTGAAAAGGAAGTTGTAACAATACTTCGTTCAGTTCACAAACATAAAGATTCAAGAGAACAATTTGAAATGAGAACTCATAAAAGAGTGATTGATATCTATAATCCATCATCTAAGACGGTTGACTCGCTTATGAAAATCGACCTTCCTGCTGGCGTTGATATCAATATAAAATTATAAGGTCGGAGGAAAAGCGTAAATTATGGATAAAGCAATATTAGGCAAAAAAATTGGCATGTCACAGATTTTCACAGACTCTGGTCTTGTAATCCCTGTGACCGTTGTGGAAGCTGGCCCATGCCAAGTTTCACAAATCAAAACAGAAGAAAAAGATGGCTACAGCGCAGTTCAACTTGCTTTCGTTGATGCAAAAGCAAACCGCGTTAACAAACCAGAAGCTGGCCACTTCAAAAAGGCTGGCATCGCCCCAAAGAAATATCTTAAAGAATTCAGCATCTCTGCTGAGGGACTTGCTCTTGGCAGTGAGGTTAAATGTGATATCTTTGCGGTTGGCGACAAAGTTGATGTTTCAGGCTATACTCGTGGTCGCGGATTCAGCGGCGTTATTCAAAGATGGAATGCCCATCGTTTGAAAATGACACACGGTACTGGTCCTGTTCATCGTGAACCAGGTTCACTTTCAGCAAACAGTGATCCATCAAGAGTATTCAAAAACAGAAAACTCCCTGGACAATATGGTAATGAGAAAGTGACCATCCAAAATCTTGAAATTGCAAAAGTAGATGCTGAAAGAAATCTCCTTTATGTTAAAGGTGCTATACCTGGAGCTAAAGGCGGACTTGTTACCATCTGCACTGCAGTTAAGGCATAAGGCGGGAGGAGAAAGCTATGCAAACTAAAGTTTTAAATATCAAAGGCGAAGAAGTTGGCAAAATTACTTTAAGTGATGAAGTTTTCAAAGCGCCTTACAATGAATCACTTATTCATCAGATCGTTGTTGCATATCTTGCAAATCAACGTCAAGGAACAAAAAGCACACTCACACGCACAGAAGTTCGTGGTGGTGGAAGAAAACCATGGAAGCAAAAAGGAACTGGTAACGCAAGACAAGGTTCTATTCGTGCTCCACAATGGATCAAAGGTGGAGTTGTGTTCGCTCCAAAACCAAGAGATTTCAGTAAAAAGATCAACAAACAAATGAAAAAAGGCGCATTTGTTTCCGCACTTTCAACTGCATTGGCAGAGAAATGTCTTGTGATTGTTGATGAGCTTGAGTTTAAAGCTCCAAAGACAAAAGAAATGGCACAAATTTTAAATAACCTTAAACTTGATAAGAGAGTAACTATCGTAACAAACGGCGTTAACGAAAATGTTGTTCTTTCAGCGGCTAACTTGCCACTTGTAAATGTTACAACTGCTGACATGCTTAACACTTACGAATTGGTTGTTTCTGATAAAGTTCTTATCACTAAGGACGCAGTTAAGGCTATTGAGGAGGCTTGCAAATAATGGTAGCACATGACATTATTATAAGACCTATTCTTTCAGAGAAGAGCTATGCAGACATCGCAAACAAAAAATATACTTTTGAGGTTGCTGCTGATGCTAATAAATCAATGGTTAAAGATGCGGTTCAAACAATTTTCAAAGTAAAAGTTGAAAGCGTTAATATTTCTAACGTTTACGGAAAAATAAAAAGACAAGGAAAGCATGAAGGCTTAACTGGAAGCTATAAGAAGGCAATCGTTCAACTTACAGCTGACAGCAAATCTATTGAGTTCTTCGACAGCTTATCATAATAAAGGGGGAAAAGGATAATTATGGCACTTAAAACATTTAAGCCGACAACACCTGGTCAAAGACAAAGAAAAGCTGCGTCTTTTGACGAGATAACAAAATCTGCCCCTGAGAAATCACTTCTTGAAACAAAGAAGAAAACTGGTGGTAGAAACCATGCCGGTAAAATTACAGTTCGTCACATTGGTGGCGGAAACCGTCAAAAATACAGAACAATCGACTTTAAAAGAAATAAAGATGGTATTCCTGCACGTGTTGCATCTATTGAATACGATCCAAACAGATCTGCTTACATCGCACTTTTAAACTATGCCGATGGTGAAAAGAGATATATCTTGGCTCCTGTTGGCCTTAACGTTGGCGACACCGTTATGAGTGGTGATAATGCAGAAATTAAAGTTGGTAACACACTTGCACTTGACCTTATCCCAATTGGTTCAGTTGTTCACAACATCGAGTTCCATCCTGGTCGTGGTGGTCAAATCGCAAGAAGTGCAGGTATTTCTGCACAATATATGGCTAAAGAAGGAAAATATGCTACACTTCGTATGCCATCTGGCGAAATGAGAAAAGTTCTTGTTACTTGCCGTGCCACTCTTGGTCAAGTTGGCAATGTCGAACACGAAATCGTTTCTCTTGGTAAAGCCGGAAGAAAACGTCATATGGGCGTTCGTCCAACAGTTCGTGGTTCAGTTATGAACCCTGTGGATCACCCACATGGTGGTGGTGAAGGTAAATCACCAGTCGGACATGCTGGTCCAATGACTCCTTGGGGTAAACCTGCAATGGGTCTTAAGACAAGAAAAAAGAAAAATCAAACTGACAAGTTTATTGTTAAACGTATCAATTAGGAGAGGAAAATATGAGTAGAAGTGTTAAAAAAGGCCCTTTCGTTGCTGAAAGTCTTGTTAAGAAAATCGATGCAATGAACGCCTCAAATGAAAAACATGTAATTAAAACATGGTCTCGTTCATCAACTATTATACCTTCAATGGTTGGACATACTATTGGCGTGTATGATGGAAAGAAACATGTTCCAGTTTATATTTCCTCTGAAATGGTAGGATATAAACTTGGTGAATTTGCGCCAACAAGAACCTTCAAAGGTCATAAAGGTGCAAAGACAACAAAGGGAGGAGATAAATAATGGCAACCAGAATTCGTGAAAAAACTGCTGCAAGAAAAGCAAATGCTGATAAACGCGCTAAAGCTGTAGCCAGATTTGTAAGAATTTCTCCATCTAAAGTAAGAATTGTTCTTAACGTGATTCGCGGAAAGAAGTATGAAGATGCTGTTGCAATTCTTAAAAATATGCCAAATTCTGGCGCAGAATATGTTGTTAAAGTTCTCGAGAGTGCAGGCGCAAACGCTGAAAACAATCTTGGACTTAACAAGGCAGATCTTATAGTCGCTGAAACTTTTGTTGATGGTGGCCCAACTCTTAAGAGATTCCAACCAGTAAGCAAAGGCAGAGCACATTCAATCAAAAAGCGTACAAGTCATATAACCGTCATTTTGGACGAGGCTAAGGCTTAAGGAGGATATTATGGGACAAAAAGTTAATCCACATGGACTCAGAGTTGGTGTTATTAAGTCTTGGGACAGCAATTGGTACGCAAACAAGAAAGATTTTGCTGTAAATCTGCTTGAAGATCACCAAATTCGTGAATTTATTCAGAAAAATTACAAAAATTGCGGTATTTCAAAAGTAGTTGTTGAAAGAACTGCAAAACAAGTTACTGTTTCTCTTTACACTGCAAGACCAGGAATGGTTATTGGACAGAAAGGTGCTGAAGTTGAAAATATGAAAGCAAGACTTGCTCGTCTTACTGGTAAAGATGTAAACATTAACGTTATTGAAATCAAAAATCCAGACCTTGATGCACAGCTTGTTGCTGAGGGAATTGCTCAACAACTTGACCAACGTGTTGGTTTCCGCCGTGCAATGAAACAAGGTCTTGCAAGATGCCAAAAAGCCGGCGTTAAAGGTGTTAAAATCATGCTTAGCGGTCGTCTTGATGGCGCTGAAATTGCAAGAAGTGAATTTTACCAAGATGGATCACTTCCTCTTCAAACTCTTCGTGCTGATATTGACTATGGTTTTGCTGAGGCTCACGTTTCAGGAAAACTTGGCGTAAAAGTTTGGATTTACAAGGGTGAAGTTTTTGGTAAACAAAACTTAACTGCAAAAAAGGGAGGAAACAATCATGTTGATGCCTAAAAGAGTTAAAAGAAGAAGGGTTCAACGTGGAAGAATGACAGGTAAAGCTACTCGTGGTAATACAATTTGCCATGGTGAGTTTGGCCTTGTTGCAGAAGAACCATGTTGGATCACATCAAACCAAATTGAAGCTGCACGTATTGCTATGACAAGATATACAAAACGTGGCGGACAAGTTTGGATCAATATATTCCCTCACAAACCAGTTACAAAGAAACCTGCTGAAACTCGTATGGGTTCAGGTAAAGGTTCTCCAGAATTCTGGGTCGCTGTTGTAAAACCAGGCAGAGTTTTATTTGAAATCGGCGGTTTGAAAGAGGAAATATGCGTGGAAGCTTTAAGACGTGCTTCTTATAAACTTCCTTGCAAAGTAAAAGTCGTAAAGAAAGAGGCTGTGGCCTCAAATGAAGGGGAGGATAAGTAATGAAATCAGAGAACTATGCGTCAATGACTGATAAAGAGCTTGCAACAAAGCTCAGTGATCTCAAAGCTGAACTTTTCAACTTAAGATTCACACATGCTACTGGTAACTTAACAAATCCTCTTGCTCTTCGTGCTTGCAAAAGAAATATTGCTCAAGTTAAAACTGTCATTCGTGAAAGAGAACTTGGGATTGCTAAGACTAGTCCAGCTCCTGCTGAGACTAAAAAAGTAACCAAAAAGGTTAGAGGTTAAAGGTGAGTTATGGCAAATGTTGAAAGCAAAGAAAGAAGTTTAAGAAAAACAAGAATTGGTATTGTTTCATCAAATAAAATGGACAAGACAATTGTTGTAGAGGTGCATACAAAAGTTAAACACCCAATCTATAAAAAGACAATTAACGAAACAACTAAGTTCGTTGCTCATGACGAGAAAAACGAATGTGATATCGGTGATACAGTCGAAATCGCTGAAACACGTCCTCTTAGCAAAAGCAAAAGATGGCGCTTAGTTAGAATCGTTGAAAAAGTTAAGTAACTTAAAGGAGCGAGTATTATGATTCAACCACAAACAAGATTAAAGGTTGCTGATAACACTGGTGCTAAAGAAATTATGTGTATCCGTGTTCTTGGCGGTTCTTTCAGAAGAAGTGGTAACATTGGTGATGTTATTATCGCTTCTGTAAAAGTTGCAACTCCTGGCGGAAACGTTAAGAAAGGTGATGTCGTTAAGGCTGTCATCGTTCGAACAAGCAAAGGTATTCGTCGTCCTGATGGAAGTCATATAAGATTTGATGACAATGCTGCAGTTATCATTGATAACCAAAAGCAACCAAGAGGAACTCGTATCTTTGGGCCTATCGCACGTGAACTTCGTGATAAAGATTACATGAAAATCATTTCACTTGCGCCAGAAGTAATTTAGGAGGATACTTATGAAAAATTTGAACGTAAAAACTGGCGATACCGTTGTTGTTATAACTGGTAAAGACGCTGGAAAACAAGGAAAAGTTTTAAGTGTTAATCCTTCTAAAAACAGAATTGTTGTTGAGGGCGTAAACATTGTAAGTCGTCATCAAAAAGCAAGAAAAGCTCAAGAAAAAAGCTCTATTGTTAAGAAAGAAGGCTCTATCGATGTTTCAAATGTTATGGTAGTTTGTCCTGTATGTGGCAAAGCTACAAGAGTTAAACACATGATCAATGAAGAAGGCAAAAACGTAAGAATTTGCAAATGTGGTGCATCTCTTGACAAAAAATTTGTTAAAGAAACCAAGAAAATAAAGAAACAAACAGCTGAAGAAGTAAAGGCTGAAAAAGCTGAGAAAGCAAAGGCAGAGAAACCAGAAGCTGTTAAGAAAACTGCAGAGAAAAAGGTTAAAGCAACCTCAGTTAATAAGGAAGCAGCAAAACCTACTGCAGCAAGAAAATCTCAGAGAGGAGTGTAATTTATGGCAAACAGACTTAAAGAAAAATATAAAAATGAAGTAGTGCCAGCACTTGTCAAAGAGTTTGGTTATAAAAACGTCAATGAAGTTCCAAAGCTTGATAAAATCGTGCTTAACATGGGACTTGGTGATGTTAAAGACAACAGCAAAAGCTTCAACCTTGCTGTTGATGAACTTGCAGTTATCGCTGGTCAAAAACCAATTGTTACAACTGCTAAGAAAAGTGTCGCAAACTTCAAAGTAAGACAAAACATGAAAATAGGTGCTAAGGTTACTCTTCGTGGAACAAGAATGTATGAGTTTATGGATAAATTCATGGCAATCGCTCTTCCAAGAGTTCGTGACTTTAGAGGCCTTAATCCATCTTCTTTTGACGGAAGAGGAAACTATGCCTATGGTGTAAAAGAACAACTTATATTCCCTGAAATTGTCTATGATAAAATTGAGAAGATCCGTGGTTTTGACGTTGCATTTATTACAACTGCAAAAACTGATGATGAGGCAAGAGCCCTTCTTAAATACATGGGCATGCCATTCAAGGCGTAAGGCGGAAGGAGATAGATATGGCTAAGAAATCTATGATAAACAAACAACAAAAACAACAAAAATTTTCAACGCGTGAATACACAAGATGTTCAATCTGTGGCAGACCTCATGCAGTTCTCAGAAAATATGGTATCTGCAGAATCTGTTTCAGAGATCTTGCGTATAAAGGTCAAATACCTGGCGTAAAGAAATCTAGTTGGTAGGATAAGGAGGACAACGAATATGTTAACAACAGACCCTATTGCAGATATGCTTACAAGAATAAGAAACGCCCAAGTAACAAGAAAAGATAGTGTTTCTATGCAGACCTCACGTATGAAAAAGGATATTGCACAAATCTTACTTGATGAAGGTTATATCTCTTCTTTCGAAGAGGTTAATGATGGCAAGTTTACAAATCTTGTAATCAATTTAAAATATGGACCAAAGAAAGAAAAAGTTATTACCGGTTTAAAAAGAATCTCAACCCCAGGCTTGAGAATCTATGCCGGTGCAGAAGAACTCCCTAAAGTTCTCGGTGGCCTCGGTATTGCCATAATCAGCACATCTAAGGGTGTTATGACTGATAAAAATGCCAGAAAACTTGGTATCGGCGGCGAAGTGCTTGCCTATATCTGGTAAGGAGGAGAATTATGAGTCGTATTGGTAGATTACCTGTTGAACTCCCTGCAAATGTTACTGTAGATCAAACAACTGATGGCACTGTTATCGTTGCTGGACCTAAGGGAACACTTCGTCAGTGGATTGCTCCTTCAATCAAATTAACAAAAGGTGAACATGCTGGTAAACCTGCAGTTATCCTCACTCGTGATAACGAAGAAAATGAAACAAAAGCTAAACATGGTTTATACAGAGCTTTAATCGCAAACATGGTTAAAGGTGTTACTGAAGGATACTCTAAGTCATTGACAGTTGATGGCGTTGGTTACAAAGTTTCTGTAGCTGGCAACAAACTTACAATGAGCCTTGGACTTTCTCATCCAGTAAACGTTACCATTCCAGAAGGTTTGACAGTAACTTGTCCTTCTGCACTTGAAATCTTGGTTTCAGGTATTGATAAGGAAAAGGTTGGTCAGTTTGCTGCTGATATTAAAGCAATCAAACCTATCGAACCATACCATGGATATGGCATACACTACACAAGCGAGCCTGTTCACTTGAAAGAAGTTAAGAAAGGTAAGAAGTAATAAGGAGAAGACGTATGTTTAAAAAGGAAGATAAAAATAAATTAAGAAAAGCAAAACATGATCGTATAAGACATACTTTGGTTGGAACAACTGAAAAACCAAGACTTAATGTTTACAGATCAGTTGCAAATATTTATGTTCAAGTTATTGATGATTCCACTGGAAAAACACTCTGCTCCGCAAGTACTTTGGATAAAGAACTTGCTTCTAAACTTGAAGGTAAAAATAAGAAAGAACAAGCTTATGTAGTTGGTGAAGCAATCGCTAAGAAAGCTGCAAAAGCAAAAGTAAAACAAGTCGTTTTTGATCGTGGTGGATATATTTACACCGGTCGCGTTCAGAGTCTTGCTGAAGGCGCAAGATCAGCTGGTTTGGAGTTTTAGGAGGTATTTATGGCAGAAGAAATTATAGCAACTGTTGAAGCTGTTGAGACTGTAGAAAATACAGAAACAAGCGAACCAGCAAACAAAAATGAAAGAAAATTCAATAAAAATGGTCAAAGAGGTCCAAGAGGCAAACGTGAAGGCAGAGGCGAGAAAGTAAGTGACGGAATTGACAAGAAAATGGTTAATGTAAACCGTATTTCCAAAACTGTTAAAGGCGGACGTAAAATGCGTTTCAACGCAGTTGTCGTTGCCGGAGACAAAAAGGGAAGAGTTGGCGTTGGTATGGGCAAAGCTACTGAAGTTACTCTTGCTATTGAAAAGGCAAGTGTTGATGCTAAACGTCATATGGTTGACATTGCATTAAACGGAACAACAATACCTCATGAAGTGGTTGGTCAGTTCGAGACAACAAGAGTTATCTTGATGCCAGCTAAGGAAGGTAATGGTGTTATCGCCGGTGGTAAAGTTCGTGATGTTGTGGAACTTGCCGGAATTAAAGATATTACAACAAAACTTTATGGCTCAAACAATCCAGTGAACAGTGTTAAAGCAACTTTTGATGGACTTATGAAACTCAGAAGTGCTGAAAAAATCGCTGCTCTTCGTGGTAAAGCCATAGAGGAAATCAGATAGGAGGAAGCATCATGGCAGAAACAAAAACTACAGCTACAAAAGCAAAAACAACAACAGCAAAAGCTCCTGCTAAGAAAGCTGCTCCTAAGACTGAAGCTGCTAAGAAAACAACAGCAAAGGCAGCTGCAACAAAACCTGCAGTAAAAAAGACAACTGCTGCTAAGGAAGAAGTTGTTGAAACTCCAGTAGTTAAAACTGTTGCTGAAGAGGTTAAAGCAGAAGTTAAAGCTGCAGCACCTAAAGCAGAAAAGAAAGTTAAAGGTCCTATGCTTAAGATTAAGCTTGTTAAAAGTGTAAGTGGCAGACTTGAGAAACAACAAAAAACAGTTGCTGCTCTTGGACTTACAAAAATCGGAAGTGAGACCGTTAAACCAGATAACGCTTGCACAAGAGGTATGATTTTCGTAGTAAAACACCTTGTTGAATTTACAAGCGTAAAGGAGAACTAATATGAAATTACATCAAATGTCTCCAGCTCCTAACTCTGTAAGGGGCACAAAAAGACTCGGCCGTGGTATCGGCTCTGGCACTGGTAAAACCAGTGGTAAAGGTCACAAAGGACAAAATGCAAGAAGTGGCGGTGGAGTTCGTCCAGGATTTGAAGGTGGACAAATGCCACTTATCCGTCAACTTCCAAAGCGTGGATTTACAAATAATTGGCGCAAAGAGTATACAACTATCAATGTTTCAGATTTGGAAAAATTTGATAACGGAACAGTTGTTACTGCTGAAATGCTTAAGAGCAAAGGTGTTATTGCTAAGATACAGCCTTATGGCCTTAAAGTTCTTGGAAACGGAACTTTAACAAAAGCATTAACAGTAAGAGCTGAAAAATTTACTGCCAGTGCTGTTGAAAAAATCAACGCTGTGGGCGGAACTGTAGAGGTGAAATAATGTTTAAAACACTAGCAGGCGCTTTAAAGAACAAAGATATAAGAAGAAACATTTTAATTACATTGTTGCTTCTTTTGGTTTATCGTTTGGGATGCTATTTGCCAGTCCCTGGTCTTGATGCATCAATCTATTCTGATGCTGTCGCAAATGAAAACGGAACAGGAATCTTATCGCTTTTGAATGCGGTAACAGGTAGTGCGCTTTCAAATGGTGCGTTCTTCGCCCTTGGTGTTACACCTTATATCAATGCATCAATCATAATGCAACTTTTGACTGTTGGTATTCCAGCTCTTGAAAGATTAAGCAAACAAGGTGATGAAGGAAAAAAGAAAATTGATATGATCACAAAAATTGTTGCTCTTGTTCTTGCAATTGCACAAGGTGTTGGTATCGTTCTTGGTTTCCAAGATTCAATTCAACCAATATTTGGTGAAAACCTTAAATGGCTTGCATATCTG
Organism: Clostridia bacterium; assembly: GCA_017444785.1. GTDB lineage: Bacteria > Bacillota > Clostridia > Christensenellales > UBA1242 > UMGS2069. Next base: position 39,581 of record JAFSVX010000010.1, on the reverse strand, counting down.
TTTGTTATTGTAACGCTTGTTGCTGGTGCTTCATTCACTATGTGGCTTGGCGACAGAATTACTGAACAAAAAGTAGGCAACGGCCTTTCACTTATAATCTTTATTGGTATCATTGCTACTGCTGGTCTTTCACTTGCAAACTCTATCGGAAATATCTTCGCAGGGGTTACAAGTGCTATTTGGGAACTCTTTGGTTTTCTTGCAATGGCATTTATCGTATTCTCACTTATCGTGTTCTTCGATCTTGCTGAGAGAAAGATTCCTGTGCAATACGCAAAACAAATCAAGGGAAGAAAAATGTATGGTGGTCAATCTTCATATATTCCACTTAAAGTCAATGCAAGTGGCGTGCTTCCAATCATCTTCGCAACAGCTATTATCACACTTCCAAACCTTATAATGCAACTTTGTGGCGTTACAAGGGATAGCGGCTGGTTCGCAAGATTCTATTATGATTATATTGGTGCTGGTGGTGTTATCTATACTATACTTGTTGGTTTACTCATTCTGTTTTTCTCATTCTTCTATGCTCAAATTCAATTCAATCCTGCTGATGTAAGCTTAAATATTCAACAACAGGGTGGATTTATCCCAGGTATTCGTCCTGGCAGACCAACAACAGATTATTTAACTAAGGTATCAAGAAGAATAACATTATTTGGAGCAGTATTCCTTGCATTCATTGCAATAGTTCCATCTATTGCATTCAGATATGTTGCTGGTGGTTCGCTTGGTCTTATCAATGCATTCACTGCAACCGGTATGCTGATTGTCGTAAGTGTCGCAATTGAAATCAACACTATGCTTGATTCAAGATTGATGGCAATAAGACATAAAAACATCTTATAATAAATTTCATCTCGCCTTGGATACACTCCAAGGCGTAGATGCGGTTTATAAAAAACAAAATAAAAGGAGAATATTTATGAAAATTGTATTACTTGGGGCTCCAGGAAGCGGAAAAGGAACACTTGCAGGTAAACTTGTTGATGAACTTAATATTCCAACAATTTCAACTGGTGATCTTTTAAGAAAAACTGCAGCATCTGGAACTGAATTTGGCAACAAAATTAAGGAGACTATGGCAAGCGGAGGTTTGGTATCAACCGAAACAGTACTTGAAATGCTTAAAGCCAGACTTGGTGAAAGTGATACAAAAAATGGATATATCCTTGACGGATTTCCAAGAACAATTGAACAGGCACAGCTTCTTGAGAATATTGCCGACATTGATGCTTGTCTTTACCTTGATGTAGACAAAGACGTTATTGTTGACAGACTCAGCGGAAGAATAACTTGCAGAGATTGTGGAAAAATTTATAACTCAAAAACTTACAAGGAAACAACTTGTGAGTGTGGTGGTGAACTTTATGTTCGTGATGATGATAAGCCAGAAGCAATCGCTATTCGCTTTGAAACATACGAGAAAAACACTAAACCACTTATCAAATATTATCAAGATAAAGGTATCTTAAAAACCGTTAAAGGTATGGATGATCCAATGGATACTTTTAAAAACGCTATTGACGCTCTTGATTGTGCCCAGAAGGAAAACTAATGATAACAATTAAGACGCCGGCGCAAATTGAGAAGATGCGAAAGGCGGGAAAATTGTTGGCAGAGCTGTTTGAAGAGATTTCAAAGTTCATAAAACCAGGAATTTCTACGCTAGAACTTGACAAATTTGCGTATGAATATATAATTAAACATGGTGCAAAACCATCGTGTTTGCACTATCAGGGATATCCAAACACAATCTGCACATCTATTGATAATGTGGTTGTGCATGGAATACCTAAGGCAACTGACATACTTAAAGACGGTATGATCGTGAGCGTTGACATCGTGCTCAGCCTTGACGGCTATCACGCGGACGCAACAAGAACATATTTGATTGGAAATGTCAGTGAAGAAAAAAGAAAACTTGTTGAGGTTACTAAGGAATGCTTTTTCGAGGCAATAAAAGGCCTTAAAGACGGAAGCAGACTTGGTGATATCGGTGCCAGGATTCAGCATCATGCCGAAAAACATGGCTATGGTGTTGTAAGGGAAATGGTTGGACACGGAATCGGAGCGCATATGCACGAAGATCCAGCGGTGTGTAACTATGGAACTGAAGGAACTGGTATGAAACTGAAAGAGGGTATGACTCTTGCGATCGAGCCTATGATAAATATGGGAACATACAAAATCAAACTTAATGGCTGGGATTGCAGAACAGAGGATGGACAACCGAGCGCACATTATGAAAATACTGTGCTTATCAAATCAGATTCAGTCGAAATTCTAACAATGATTTAATTTGGAGGCAAAAACCATTGAGTAAAGATGATGTTATCGTAACAGAAGGAACCGTGGTGGAGGCTATGCCCGGTGCTACATTCAAAGTTCAAATTGCCGGCGGTCATGTGGTAACTGCATATTTGTCTGGTAAGCTATGGAAAAACTATATCCATATTTATGAGGGAGATTCAGTTAAACTTGAAATGAGCCCATATGATTTGAGCAAGGGCAGAATTATTTGGAGAAGTAAGTAAAATTTTACTTTAAGGAGATAAGGATAATGAAAGTAAGAGCAAGTGTAAAACCTATGTGTGAGAACTGCAAAGTTATCAAACGTGAAGGTAAAGTAAGAGTTATTTGTAAGAATCCTAAACACAAACAAGTTCAGGGTTAATTTAAGTTCGAAAATTATCGCACTCGGGGCGGCATAAAAGGAAACTTTTACCCGACTGTGTAAAAATAAATCAAAAACAATAAAAAATTAAAATATTATCTTTGGAGGATAAAAATGGCACGTATTGCTGGTGTGGATTTACCAAACGAAAAAAGAGTTGAAATTGGTTTGACTTACATCTTTGGAATTGGAAGAGTTACTTCTAATAAAATTTTGGAGGCAACAAAAATTAATCCTGATACAAGATGTAAAGATTTGACCGAGGCTGACGTAAGTAAAATCCGTGAATACATTGACAAAAACTTAAGTGTTGAAGGTGACAAAAAACGTGAAGTTGCCATGGACATTAAAGCACTTATGGAAATTGGTTCTTACCGTGGTGTAAGACACAGAAAAGGACTTCCTGTAAGAGGACAGTCAACAAGGTCCAACGCAAGAACAAGAAAAGGACCAAGAAATACTGGTGTTAAGAAGAAATAAGGGAGATAAAAGAGAATGGCACAAGTAAAGAAAACAACAAAAAAACGTAAAGTAACCACTAATGTTGACAAGGGTATTGTTCACGTTCAATCTTCTTTCAACAACACTATTATCACTATAACTGACACTCAGGGTAATGCTTTGGCATCTTGCTCTGCTGGTGAACTTGGATATCGTGGTAACCGTAAAAGCACTCCTTTTGCTGCAGGTCAAGCTGCTGAAAAGGCTGCTAAAAAAGCTAAGGAATTTGGAATTAAATCTGTTGAAGTTTATATCAAGGGACCTGGTAACGGCCGTGAGTCTGCTATAAGATCTCTTGCTGCTGAGGATATTGAAGTAACTTTGATTCGTGATGTTTCACCAATACCTCACAATGGATGTCGTCCACCAAAGCGTAGAAGGATTTAAGGAGTAAGAATATGGCAAAATATACTGATGCTGACTGCAGACTTTGCAGACGTGAAGGCGTAAAATTATTTTTGAAAGGCGACAGATGTCTTTCTAAGAAATGTGCTATGGAAAGAAGACCTGCTATCCCTGGTCAACATCCAAACGCAAGAAAGAAACCATCTGAGTATTTAACTCAGCTTCGTGAAAAACAAAAAGTTAAAAGAGCTTATGGCCTTTTGGAAAAACAATTCCATGGCTACTATATCGAAGCTGAAAGAATGAAAGGTAAAACTGGTGAAAACATGCTCAGCTTGCTTGAACGCAGACTTGACAACGTTGTATACAGAATGGGTATTGCAACAAGCCGTGCTGCTGCAAGACAACTTGTTAACCACGGACACATTTGTGTTAACGCAAAACGTGTAACTATACCTTCATATTTGGTTAAAGTTAACGATACAATCTCTGTAAAAGAGAACAAAACTAAAAAGGCTCCTTTCGAGGCTGTAAGAAAATCTCGAATTGTTATGCCTAAATGGCTTGAGTTTGATACCGAAAAATTGTCTGGAATTGTTAAAGCGCTTCCAGCACGTGATGATATTGATCTTAACATTGAAGAGCACTTAATTGTCGAGCTTTATTCTAAGTAATAACTGAAAGGAGGATATGTTATGTTAGAAATCGAAAGACCAAGAATTGAATGTATAGAAGAAGATGGCGGTGTAACAAGTAAATTTGTTTTGGAACCACTTGAGCGTGGCTTTGGTGTTACCATTGGTAATGCTCTCAGAAGAATGCTTTTGTCAAGTCTTCCTGGCGCTGCTGTTACAAACATTAAAATTGAAGGCGTTTCTCATGAATTTACAACCGTTAAAGGTGTTAAAGAGGACGTTACTGAGATCGTTTTAAACATGAAAGGTCTTGCTGTTAAAACTGAAGATACTAAACCTTCATTCAAAAAGGTTTTGCATCTTAAGAAAAAAGGTCCTTGCGTTGTTACAGCTGCGGACATTGAAGAAGATGATGAGGTAAAAATCCTTAACCCTCAAATGTATATCTGCACTCTTGAAGCTGATGGTGTTCTTGATATGGAAATCTTGGTTGGAAGAGGCCGTGGTTATGTTTCTGCTGACCACAATAAAGATGTTTCACTTCCAATCGGATATATCGCTATTGACAGTATCTTCACACCAGTTCGCAGAGCTTCTTATGAAGTTGAGAACACTCGTGTAGGTCAAAACACTGACTTTGATAAGCTTATTTTGGATGTTACAACAAATGGCACAATTTCAGGTAAAGAAGTTGTAAGTCTTGCTGCAAAATTATTGAATGAACACATCAACCTTTATGTTGAGCTTGTTGCATCAATGGAAAATGTATCAATTCTTGTAAGCCGTGAAGAAGATAAAGTACACAAACTTATGACTATGAGTATTGAGGATATGGACTTGTCAGTTCGTTCATACAACTGCTTAAAACGTGCAGGAATCAACATCGTTGAAGATCTTATCCGCAGAACTGAAGATGATATGCTTAAAGTTAAAAATCTTGGACGTAAATCTCTTGACGAAGTTATCAATAAACTTGAAGGTCTTGGATTAAGTCTGAAAGCCAGAGAAGAATAAGGAGAATATTATGAATACACAAAAATTAGGTAAACCAACAGACCAAAGACTTGCACTGGTAAGCGGACTTGCAAGTGATTTACTTTGGTATGGCAGAATAGAAACCACTCTTGACAGAGCAAAAGCAGCTGCAAGATATGCTGAAAAATGCATCACTTTGGCTGTGAAGAACTATCAAGATGTTGTAACTGAAGAAAAAGCTACTAAAGATGCCAGCGGAAAAGAAAAGAAAGTTACAATTTCAAAAGATGGTCCTGCAAAACTTGCTGCAAGAAGAAAGTTACTTGGTATGCTTGAAGATCGCCAAGAACAACGTGTTAAGGGCGAGAAAAAAGCTGCATTCAAGGCAAGAAAAGGGGATATCAAATATCCACTTATCGTAAAATTGTTTGAAGATCTTGCACCAAAATATGTAAACCGTGCAACTGAAAAAGGCACAGCTGGTGGATATACTCGCGTTATTAAGACTTCTGTAAGACGTGGGGATAATGCACAACTTGCTATTGTCGAATTGGTTTAAAGGCGAAAATTGCACCACTAACTATGTTACTAAAAAAATTCCAACACACTCATTTATGAAAATAAAATCATGCGTTGGAATTTTTTTGTGCCTCGTTATTGGCACAATTTTCGCCTTTAAACAACGTTATTTGAATTGAGTAAATCGTGAATTAAATAACTGCGTTAACTACGAAATCGCGACACACTCATTTATGAAAAATAAAATCGAGCGTCGCGATTTTTTGTTGCCTTGTTATATACGCAAACTTGCACCCTGAAACAACGTTATATGAATAAATATAAAAGTCAACAGCACAATTTTCGCCTTTAAACAACGTTATTTGAATAAACATATTCAAAATCCAAACACTCATTTATGAAAATAAAGTCGTGCCTGGATTTTTTTATGAGCCTTGTCTAATCGTCAATTTTCGCCTTTAAACAACGTTATATGAATAAATAAAATTTTATATGTTTTATGCCTTCTTCTGCATTTTTATTTAACCATATACGGATTTTGTTTAATAATTATCACTATAAGTTCGTCTTTAAACAATGTTATTTGAATTGGGTAGTATTATAAAAATGTTAGTCAGATATTTTTGCGTATAATAAATGGTTTTTTAAAGGATAAAACAAAAAGATAACTGAAGATGCGGTGGGTAGGTCAGCGAGTGAGCGAGCGGGCTGAAATATTTGTAAAAAAATTAAAGAAATTTTAAAAAGGGTATTGCAATATTTAAGTATTCATGTTATAATACTTATAGATATGCGGAGTGTTGTTGTTGCCGTATATCTCACTTTCCTTTGTTCCAGGTAATATAATTTACCTGGATTTTTTTGTTCTTATAAAATATTTAATTTTTTATGTGGCTTGAAAATAGTGGTATAAGTAATATTTAGTAGTGCATTTAAACTTTTCATTGGTTATATTATAAAAAATTGGAATATTCATTGAATAAATAAATTATTTTTAATACAATTTGTTAAAAATGTGTACTTGGTTTGATTTTAGTTGAAGTTTTATTGTATAATAATTATATAGAGGAGAAAATTGCATTGTTTGGGCGCAAAAAGTTTGACAGTAGTGGAAAAATTATAGTAAACAAAAAAGTTCGGCTTGGCGTGGCTTTTGGCGGTGGTGGACTTCGTGGCATTGGGCATATTGGTGTCATTAAAGCTTTTGAAGAACTTGGAGTGAAACCGGACTTTACCGCAGGAACAAGTGCTGGCAGTATTGTTGGCGCTCTTTATGCGGCAGGCTTTACAAGTGCTCAGATGCTTGAGGAAGTTAAAAAACTTCGTGTGCGCGATATTAAAAACAGCTTTTTTATTTGGTGTCCATCTGATTCAGAAAATATAGAGTCAATGCTTAAAAAAATCTTTCAAAAAGATTTGATGTTTTCAGAGCTGAAGATTCCATTTACGGTCGTTGCAACGGACATACGCAAAGGTATTGAGGTGGAAATCAAAGGTGGTAGTGTTGCAAAAGCTTGCAGTGGAAGTTCGGCTGTGCCGGGGATTTTCAAGCCGGTGGAATATGAGGACATGCACCTTGTTGATGGAGGGCTTAAAAACAATGTGCCTGCTGATGTTGTCAGAAATATGGGGGCAAATGTTGTCTTTGCGATTGATGTCAACCGTGGTCGTGGTCATGGCATAGAGTCTATGAAAACCCTTGATGTTCTCAGGGCTTCACTTGGAATGGTTATGCAAGCGAATGTCCAAAAGCGATTGGAGTTTGCAGACCTGCTTATTTTGCCGGGGCTTGAGATGTTCAGCTCATCCAAAATTGGCGACATAGATGCTATGGTTCAGGCAGGATATGATGCGGTTATGTCGCAAAAAGATTTGATCGTAAGATACCTGACAGAAAGACCAGCGTTCAAAATAACAAGGCTTTCACGTAAACTCAGCAGGCTTAAACTTAATTATAAAAACAAAAAACATAAAAATAAAGTTGATGAGTAAATTGTAAAATTTTTACATAAATAATATAAAAAGATACAAAGGAACTAATAAATGAGAAGGAAAACTGTAAATAAAAAAGTCATTGCTTTTAAACTTATTTTAATAGTTTTGCTTGGTGCGATACTTGGCACCTCTCTGTTTTTCTCTGCAAAAATAGAAACAGCGCTTGGTATTGGCGATAAAGAAAAAATATCATCATATGCGGACAAAACACAGATTGTTGAAGATGACCTTACGATTCATTATCTTGATGTAGGGCAAGGGGATTGCACATTTATTTGTTTGCCAGACGGAACCAATATGATGATCGATGCATCACTTTCAAGCAAGGCAGATCACATTATTGAATATGTGACGGCTCTTGGGGTAACGCAGATTGACTATTTTATTTTAACACACAGCGACAGCGATCATTGTGGTGGGGCAAAGAAGATTTTTGATGCTTTTGAAATAAAAAATATTTATCGTCCTTTTGAAATTGCCATGGATGCTTCAAACAGCACAATTCCTTACGCAGACGAAAAACTTGCAAGCTATTACACTTCGCACGAATCAGAAAAATACAGTCTTGTTACAACAAATGTTTACAGAAATTTCATAACCGCCGCCTATGGTGAGAAATATACTGAAAATGGGGTGGAAAAACAGGCCAAGGTAACAGTTTCATATGATGGACTTAAAATCATAGCAAACAATACCGATGTGAACTTTACGTTTGAATTTTTTGCTCCTCTTATTCGTTCAACAACGGCCTTTGATTATGAATCAACACAAACATATGGCTATCCAACCAAAATTTATGACGAGGACAGGGAAGGTCATAAAGTTGCATCAGGTGTAACAAAAAATTCTTGCTCGGGCGTGATGCTGCTTGAGTATAAAGAAAATTCGTTTTTATTCACCGGTGACGCAACAAATCTTGTGGAAGATGATGTAAGAGATTCTTTGACAGCATCTGAAAGAGCAAGATTTGAAAAAGTTAATGTTTTTCAGGCTGGACATCATGGCGCCGAGACAAGCAATTCTGAAGAGTTCCTTAATCTTATTCAGCCAACATATGTTGTTGTAAGTTGTGGGCTTAACAATAAATACAAGCATCCGTCAGAGGCCTTTGTTCAAAGGCTCGAAAATCTTTCACATGATGTGAACGACTATTTGCTTCGCACTGACAAAATGGGGGATATTGTCTTTGGATACTCTGAGGACGGCAGTTTGTTATACTATGCATCGCAGGCGGGTTCAGGAAACGCTATCACTGTTTATTGGTGGGAGATTGCGCTTGGGATTTTTGTCGTTGTCACAGTGGTTATTATCAGCGTGAAATTTACTAAAAATGTGCATGCAACGACAAAAAGAGTGGTAAATAAGGTGAAGAAATACAAATAAACGTTTGTATTCGTTTTGCATGAATTTATATGTGATTTAGTTTATAGGCAAAATAACATATTACAGCAAAATTTTCATGCAAAATATAAGGAAATCAAATCAATACGTAAAAATTATAAATTGATATTTCAGCAAGTATATCACTGAAAAAAGGAGAAAGGGGTATGGTTCAAAACATTGCTATAATTGGGCTGGACAGAGATGTTGCATACGAAGTTTCAAAAATGGTTGCAAATCAACTTGAGATGCACTTTCTTGATACTATTGATTTGTTCGAATTTGACAACAAACCAAGGACATTAAGCGAAATGTTGAGCCAGTTTGGTATAAGATATTTCAGGCAAAAAGAGAAGGGAACAATCAAATATGTTACCGGATTTACCAACAGTGTGATAAACATAGAGAGTGGCGCAGCAGAGTTTGGTGGCAACTTAAAGGAGCTTAAAACAAACTGTTTGGTTATATATCTTCGCCAGGATATACGCGATTTTTTGCAGACAATGAACAAAAAGGAATTTAAAGATGAGATATTGAAAGCGTTTTACTATGCATCTCCAAATGCTATTCAAAGAAGAGATAATCACCTTTTGACTGATGCTGACATAGTGATTGACATTTATGATCAATCAGTTCTTAAAATTGCCAGCGAAGTGCTACGAAAAATAAAATCTTTTTATGGAGTAAATTAAAAAAAATGATAAAAATCATTTGACAAGATTTTTATAAATGTATAAAATGATAATTGTTCAATAAAAAAATAAAAGTGTATAAAAACGGATAAAAACAGGCAAAATAAAGCCAAATAATACACGAAGGAGAGGATAAAATTATGGCAATGACAAATAAGTCAAATAAGAACAAAACCGTCATGGGGGGGGGGGTATAGACTTTTAACAAGTATCATACTTGCGGTCTTTGCCGTTGCCCTTACGATAGGGTTAATCTTTGTAAATAGAGGAAATAATAAACCTTCCACACCAGTGGAAGTTGAAGAAACAACACCAGAGAGATATGATATCCCTGGTGTTTATTATGCTTCAGAGAATGAAGATAGTGGTGCATCGCAGGCGCCACTGACAGCAAAGGCCGGATCAATCTATGTTGGCAGTGGCAGTAGCTTTACAATGTCACAAGGTGCAATAAGGTCACACTCTGCCGAGTATGGTGGAGCAATTTATGTTGCCAATGGTGGGACATTCACAATGACAGGTGGAGTTATTGCCTATAACCAAGCAAAATGGGGAGGTGCCATTTATGTTGAGGCAGGTGGAACCTGCCATCTTCTTGGTGGATCAATCACAGGAAATGCCAGTGAGGAAGCCACAGCAGTTTATGTTGAAGATGGTGGAACACTTGTTGTTGATGGATGTAACATTGTGAACAACTATACCCAGCTTTATGGAAATTACATAGACTTTTATGTAGATGGAGTACTTGCAAGATCGGTAAGTCTTGGAAACAGCACAACATTTAATCTTTCAGATGCCCCTCTCCCTTATACTGAATGTTGTGGATACTTTAAAGAGGAAATACTTTTAACAGGCATTGAAGATGGCGAGGCTCTTGCCCCAGTTGCACAAAGTGCAGTTGCATCAAATCAAAATTTTGCAATTTATAATCTTTACACAAAAACTGCAACTCCAGAGCTTATAGATAACACTATATGTGGAGGTGAATTAGTTTATTTAACGAATGCTAAGACGAACATCGTTGTTCCAAGACAATTTGTGGATGGGGAACTATATACATGTCACCAAGTGGAGTGTGATTCGTTATATTGTGATTCTCTTACTTTACCAAGTAGTTTAAGAACTGTTGGATTTTATGATACAAAGATTGAAAATGACTTGGTTTTGCCAGATAGTGTAACTGAAATTTATAATACAGCGGCATTAATGGTATATAACCCTAACAAACTCATTATGTCACTTGTTACGTATAATGGTTCCTGGTCTTATACAAACACTCTCACCTGCTTTGTAAATAATGTTTCTGTAATTGGTAATGGGACTTTAAACAGAAGTTCATTTGTTACTGGTGGTGTTCAAATTTATGATGTTAATCTTGAACTTATCGGTGATATAAATATCAGTAGTTCTGCATTTGAAGGTTTTAGTGGTTTGGCACAAGTAACCACGTCAGGCAATGTTACAATTGGATCGCGTGCGTTTTTCGGCACTGGTCTTTATAGTGTAACATTGGGCTCAGGTGTGACAGAAATCGGTGAAAAGGCGTTTTATAACTGTTCAAATCTTACAACTTTGACATTGCCAGACACTTTGACAACAATTCATTCAAGTGCATTTGAAGGATGTACAGGCCTTGAAAATTTGATATTGCCAAATAGGCTTGTGACAATTGATGGGGCAGCATTTGCTCGTTGTGAATCACTTACTGACGTGGTTATTCCAGACAGTGTGACATCACTTGGCAATACTGTATTTTACAGATGTTTTGATTTGGAAACTGTAAGAATTGGCAGTGGAGTAACAAATATTGGATCTTATTTATTCTATCAATGTTCTGAACTTGAATCTGTAACTTGGTCGAACAGTATAACAAGCATTGGCTATGTTGCATTTTATGGTTGCACAAGTTTAAGCAACATCTCTTTGCCAACAAGCCTTGTGACCATTGGTGAATCTGCATTCAACAGTTGCACAGGATTGACAAGCATAACAATTCCAAACAGTGTTGAAACAATAGGTAAAGATGCATTCCATAATTGCACATTAACAAGAATTAATTTTGGGGCTGGAATTGAGAGTATTGGAAACAATGCATTCAGGACAAAAGATGATGGTACAGGCCCTGCAATTTCGCTTTATTATTCTGGCTCATTAAATGATTACTTAACAAACATTAGTTTTGGTAATTATTGGATTTTGGCAGATTGGACTCTTTACATAAATAACACAGCGGTAACAAATCTTGCATTTCCAAATGGAATTACAGAGATTCCAGACTGGGCATTTTATTTCAACAGTGGTCTTACAAGTGTGACATTGTCTGACAACATAACAAGCATTGGAGCAAGGGCAATCATGAGATGTTCGTCTCTTGAAACAGTGACGATTGGTGCAGGAGTGCAGACAATTGGTGATAGAGTATTTGATGAGTGCAGTGGACTTACCCAATTTACAGTTGATGAGAATAACACAGTATATGCATCACAAGATGGAATATTATATAACAAAGCGAAGACATCAATTATACAAGTGCCACAAGGAATAACAGGATCAGTAACATTGCCAAGCACTCTTACACGCATTGGAAGTGATGCATTCTATGAGTGCACAGGACTTACAAGTATCACAATTCCAGCCAGTGTGACAAGCATTGGAGAGAGGGCATTTGATGCTTGTTACAGATTGGTGGAAGTATATAATTTATCAAGTTTAACAATCACGGCAGGAAGTTCGGATAATGGATATGCAGGATATCGCGCAAAAGTGATAAATACAAGCGCAGATATTCCAAGCAGATTAACAACAATAAATAATGTGATATATTACAAAGAGAGTGAAACGGATTACATAGCTGTTGGTTTGGCAGATAGCGGTATAGCAAACATAACATTGGATTCAAGATGTAAAGAGATTAATCAGCATGCATTCTACGATTGCAGTGGGCTTACCAGTGTGACAATCCCGGATAGTGTGACAAGTATTGGAAGTTCTGCATTCTATAATTGCACAAGGCTTACAAGTATCACAATCCCATCCAGTGTGACAAGCATTGGTGCAGGTGCGTTTAAATTGACAGACTATGCAAAACAGCAAGATCCAAATTGGACTGGTCTTAAGACAATAGCAATACCAAATGGAGTGACAAGTATTGGATCTGAGGCATTTAAAGGACAAATGATTCTTGAAATCGTGAATTTGTCAGCAATAACAATGGAAAAGGGCAGTTCTGAAAATGGCTATATTGCAAAATATGCGGTTGTCATAAGTGATGATTTTTCACATGTATTCCACAGTTGGAGTGAAATTGAATCAAACAACATAAAATATTTTAAAAGTAGTGATAGTTCTTATAAAATTGCATATGGTATTGTGGATCCAAGTGCAACAGTATATGCTTTTGATAATGATTGTACAGATATTATAAATCCATTTAGTTTTGAAGGATGTACAGAGATAACAAGTATATCAGTATCAGATGTTACCTTATTAAAAGGAATCGTAATACCTGGCGATTGTGTAATTCAAAATACTTTACTTAATAGCTTCAGTGCTTTAAAAGATATTACTGGACCAATTTTGTCACAAGAGTATTTACCAACATCAAGTTCAGTAATCAACTTAAATATTAATAAAGATGGAGTAGAAATTCCTACTCGTGCCTTCTTTCAATGTGATAAGCTGGTAAGTGTGGAAATTTCGGGTAGTATTGCAATAATAAATCAAGAATCATTTACTTATGTGTATAACATGACAACATTTATAATTTCAGGTGCATCAGAAAATTATGATAGCCTTGTTTCATGGAATGCACATATGAATAGTTTATTGACCAAAGTTGTTATCAATGGTGAAGTCATTAATGGTTCTAATGTACTTCAATTAGGCAGTGGAATGTTCTATAATGATCCTAATATAGAAGAAATTACTGTGATATTACCAGAAAATAAAAATAGAATTTCAGTCAATTTTGCTAATATATTTAATCAGTGCTCTAACCTTACGGTAACTTTCATCGGTCATGAGATAGCTTCTGTCCCAGATTCTTCTGGACACCTTACAGGCAAGGCAAGTGTTATTTATGTTAATGAAGATGCAATTTGTCCTGATGGCATTACTGGTTTCACTTTGCAATCAGAAAGTGACAAAGCTGGATATAAGAAATATGTGAAGAATAGTTAATTTGTGAAAATAAAAATAAAAAATTTTTCAAAAAGGTATTTACAAATCAAAATTTTCATAGTATAATCTGCCCAACAAAAGTTTGGAGGTGGATTTATGGAAAATCAAACACAAACTAAAATGGTATGGCTTGACGCTGACAAGGCACTGAGGGCATACGAAGATTCTATCACTCAAAAAGAATATCAAGAAGATGCAAAAAATGGTTGGATTGCAAGAATGAATCTTATTAACAAATTGACTGAGTCCGACATTGTTGGCAAGAAAGAACGCCGTGAGGCAAGGCTTGCAAAAGAAGCCGCAAGGAAATCTTCCTGTGAAGTGGAAGAGGAAATGGGTGCCTAAGCAAAATTGAATATCAAGTATTCCGCAGAAAAATATTTTTTCTGCGGAATTTTTGTTTTTATTTGCGTTATTTTATGTTGACAACAAGATTGCAGTTTAATATAATAATATTATGACAAATTTAATGTTATCCCGCGTGGCCTTCACGCTTTTTGGGAGAAATATCTATTGGTATGGAATTATTATCACATGCGCCATTATTTTGGCCTTTGTGCTTGCTTTTGTGCTTGCAAAACGCAGAAAATTGAGCTCTAATCGTCCATACGAGATTTTGATTGCCATTTTGCCACTTGGCATACTCTCTGCAAGATTGTTTTCGGTGATCTTTGAGCCTGGGCTTACCATTGCGGACTATTTCGATTTTGCGGGCGGTGGAATGAGTATTATTGGCGCCATTATTGGCGGGTTTGTCGGCATTGTCATCCTTTGCTTAGTCAGAAAACATAACTTTTTTGAAGTGGCTGACCTTTTGGTTGTTGTTCTGATTCTGGCGCAAGGAATTGGCAGGTGGGGAAACTACTTTAATGGCGAGGTTTATGGTCAATTGGTGACAAATCCGGCACTTCAACATCTGCCTTTTGCGGTTGAAATTGATGGTGCATATTATGAAGCCTTGTTTTTTTATGAATGTATGCTTGACCTTTTGGGCTTTGCCTGGCTTATGTGTATGTTCTGGTTTGTGAAGCAAAAAGGCTGGTGCGTGGCTTCATATCTTGTTTACTATGGCACAATTCGTGCAATACTTGAAACGAGAAGGCAAGCCGAATATGTGCTGAAGTTTGGCTCTGTGGCGGTGTCTCAGCTGATGTGCTTTGTGATGATTGCAGCCGGAGTTATCATCTTTACATATCTGATTGTTAAAAATATAAAAAGTAAAAGGAGTGCCAAATGAGTACCAAGAAAAGCTATACAAAAACTGAAGTTGATGATTATGTCCGTAAGCTTATGACAGACAGTGAGATTGCGCTGACTCATAAGGCAGAACAGCTTGATAAAGAGCGTAAAGAGAAAGAAAAACTCCTTGCAGAGCTGGAGGAGTATAAGAAAAAAGAGAAATCAATATCAAGAATGCTTGTTATTGCAGAGCGCAAGGCAAGGTATCTTGAAACGACAACTCGAAGCAGGTGTGCCATAGAAATCGAGCGTCTTGCCAGGCTCGCTGATAAATGGGATGAGTTTTTTGCAGGGCTTTCTGAGAAATATGAGGCTGTTGATAAAGAAAAGCTGTCTGAGTTCAAAAAAGAGATTTCTGCGACCATTGATAACATGCTTGAAATGGAAGATGGGTTTAATGATGCACCACTTTCTGAAGCGGAAAAGTCGCATCTTGACGAGATCAACAGGCTTAAAGTTGTGAAAGAAAAGAAAAACAGTGATCTTTCTGATCGTTTTGACCGACTTGTGCTTGAATTTAACATGAAAATTGGCGACAATGCAACAAGAGGCAGGGGTAGACCAAAGAAGGGTGAAACCGTAAGTGTCAAGGGGATTTCTGAAAAGCAAAACAAAGCATCAAAGCAAAGACAAAAACCGGTTTATCCAGCAAAAGGCGACAGTGATTTTGACTTTGAAGAAGCACTCAATCCGGTGGACAGTCTTGAAGATATCATGAAAGATCTTATTGGTGATGATGAATAGAAAAAAATAAAGCAAAAGAGCAACATTTTTGTTGCTCTTTTTTATTTACAAATGATTTATTTTGTTGTTTAATGTGATGATTTTTGTTGTGTAATCTAATTATTTTTATTTATTTCATAAATAGTTTATTCAAATTTTCATTTAACATTTATAAAATCTTTTTAAACAAATATTTGTTTGGTAAAATGAATAAACATGAAAAACATGTTTATTTGTAAAAAATAATAAAAAATAAAATTAAAAACTACATTTTATCTGTTTGAGTTTAATTTTTATCTTGTGAGCTATTTTTGTCGTCAACAATCAAACATTCTGTTGAAAGAACGGTTGTTGCAACGCTGACTGCATTTTCAAGAGCGGATATTTCCACAAGTGCAGGATCGATTATTCCGGCATCAATCATATCCACAAATTCGCCTGTCAGTGCGTTATAACCTATGTTGTTGTTTTTATTTTTTGATAACTCATAAAGCACCATTCCTGCGTCCACACCACAGTTTTCTGCAATTTGTTTGATAGGCATGGTTATTGCCGTTTTAATAATTTGGCAACCTATTTTTTCTTCGCCTTTAAGGTTGTTTTCAAGTTTTTCGAGATCTTTAATGGCGCAAAGATATGCTGTGCCACCACCACTGACAATACCACTTTTTATGCTTGCCTTTGCGGCAGAAAGTGCGTCCTCTATGCGCAGTTTTTTCTCTTGACATTCAACCTCGGTCTTGGCTCCAACTTTAAGTATTGCCACGCCTTGAGAGAGTTTTGCAAGTCTTTCTTCCAGATGCTCTTTCACATAGTCATCAGTGGAAGTCTCAATTTTTTGTTTAATATTATTTTTAAGAGCAGAAATTTCTGTTTGATCACCATGTCCACCGACGATGCTTGTATTATCCTTTGTGATTTTTGCAAAATTAGATTGTCCCAGCATGTCGAGAGTTACACCTTGCAGGTTGTCATAAAGTTGGCTTGAAATAAATGTTCCGCCCGTGAGAGTGGCAAGGTCCTGCAGAATTTCCTGTCGTTTATCTCCAAAAAGTGGAGCCTTTACACCAGCACTTAATATTGTGCCACGCAGTTTGTTTAAAACAAGGGCAGAGAGAGCATCTTGCTCTATGTCCTCGCAGATAATAAGCAGAGGTCTGCCTGCCTTCACAACTTGCTCGAGGACGGGGAGAAGTTCGGTTATGTTGTTGATTTTCCTGTCAGTGATCAATATGAATGGATTTTCAAGATTGCATTCCATTTTTTCATTGTTTGTAACCATATAGGGTGAAAGATAACCTCTTTCAAATGAAAGCCCCTCCACGATTTCCACATATGTTCTATCTGATGACGAGTCGCCAAGAGTAACACTTCCATCTTTTCCAACCTTCTCAATAGCGTCTGCGACAAGTGTGCCTATTTCTTCATTCCCGGCAGAAATAGTCGCAATTCTTTTTATATCATCAGAGGAAACAACAGGTCTTGCAATATTTTTTAGGCAATTGGTTACAACTTTTGTCGCTTTTTCTATGCCTGACTTTAAAAATAGTGGGCTTGCACCGGCAGAGATATTTTTTTGTCCCTCTTTGATGATTGCTCCTGTCAAAATTGTTGCGGTTGTTGTGCCATCGCCTGCAATATCATTAGTTTTGATGCTGGCCTCTTTAACAAGTTTTGCTCCAAGGTTTTCAAAAGGATCTTCAAGTTCAATATCTTTTGCAATAGTTACGCCATCGTTGGTGATAAGTGGGGAGGTGTAAGGCCTTTCGAGCACCACATTTCTGCCTTTTGGGCCAAGTGTAAGTTTGACAGCACTTACAACTTTGTTTACTCCGTTTTCAAGCGCTTTTCTTGCTTCTTCGCCATAAATAATTTTTTTACTCATAAATTTTCTCCTGTTTATTATAGAATTGCCAATATGTCAGTTTGTCTTATAAAAACAACTGTTTTGTTGCCAAGCACAGCTTCTGCACCGGCATATTTGTTGTAAAGGACTTTGTCGCCCTCTTTAACAAAAAGTTTAAAATTTTTACCATCAGGCGTTTCGCTTTCCTCTGGAACTTTTATAACTGTCCCAATTTTGGGCCCGTCGACATCTTTTTTGCCTAAAAAAATGCCGCTGTCAGTTTGTTTCTCGTTTTCTGGCTCAACAACAATGCGGTCAAAGAGTGGCGTGATTTTCATACTTGTTTCTCCTTTTTCATATTTATTATATTGAAGTGGCAGTGCATTATTATTATCAAAATTTATAGTTTTTTGTGGACTTATAGGATATTTTGAAAAATAAAGTTAAACTCTGCCACTGACACAAAAATTATATTATAGAGGTTGAAATTTGTGCAATTTGCAGTGGCGGGTTTTAGATATAAAGGGTGCAAAAAAATCAAAAATTCAGAACATGGCCAATTTTTAATTATATTTATATCAATTACATTTATAATTATTTTTTCAGTTACAATAATAATGTCATTATTTTATAATAAAAATGATTACTTTTCAGAGAAAAATGTATATTATTTAAGCATTATGAGGGCTAAGAACAATTCACAAAGCACAGAAAAGCAGGCTGACGTCAGAAAAATCAATGGAGCAGGCTATGTGCTTGGTTTAAATGATGCAAAATATATATTAGCTTTTGGATATTTTTCAGAGAGTGATGCCAACAAGGTTAAAGAAAATATGTCGAAATCATTTTCTGAAGCTTTGGTGTTGACACAAAATTTTCCCAAAATTAAAAATAGAGTTAAAAGATATATCAGTTCAATAAGTGATTATAAAGATTATTTTAAATTTTTAAGCCAAATTGAAAATGAAATTTATAATCTTGCGACAGCATTTGATCAATCAACTATTGATATCAGAGAAATTTATAAATATTTGGTGAAAAATTGTTTACAAATTGAGGAAATGATGAATAATGTTAATAATATAAACTGTGATAATTTGTATAAAAATAACATAAAAAAACAATTTATTACAAGTTTAAGTTATATTAAAGACAGCTTTGAAAGTTGTAAAACTGAAATATACAAAGGCGAAAATGTTTCAGTTTACACTAAATTTTTATTTATTGACATATGTGAAAATGAAATTTCGTTGAGAAAAGAATTAAATAAAATATAATTTGTGCTAAAAATATTGTAAATTTATTTGTAAATATATATATTTTTGTTATAATATATGTGTAAACTTATTGAAACGAGGGCGTAAAATGGGCTTATTTAAATGGCTTATGAATGGAATTGGATTTGAAAACGAAGAGCAGGAACTTGAAAATTCCCAAATCGAAGACCAAAAATTATCCTTAGCGCAAGAGAAAAAGAGGGCTAAGGAGCTTAAAAAACAAGAAAGATTGAACAAAAAGCTTGAAAAACAGCGCAGAAAAAATAATAAGAAAGAGCTTTCTTTTGAAACTTATCGTGATGAGAATTTCCAAGAGAGTTTTTCTGGCGGTCTTGAAGAAAGACCAGAAATCTCAGAGACCACGTTTTCTTCTTCACAGATGCCAACTCAATCTTCAGAATATGAATACAACCCATCATATGGACAGGCTCAACAGAGCTTTGGTGGTTATGACGGTAACATGTATTCACAGACAAGCATGAGCAACTATGGAAACAAAAATATCATATTTTTCTATCCAAAAAGTTACAGCGAAGTGCAAAAATTGATTGACTATCTTAAAAATGGCGAGTCAGTGATGCTCAATCTTGACGGAATCTCTGATGCTGAAGCACAGCGTATGCTGGACTTTTCGTCAGGTGCAGTTTATGCTGTCAATGGAAGCATAAAGCGCGTTGCTGGTAACATCTTTTTGCTGACACCAGAGGGACTCGGGATTGTTTCTCCAAATCAATAAGACAATTGTGTAAGACAATTTTAATGGATAAAAATTGAAAATTTTATCAAAAATTTACTTAAAAATTTAAAGAAAGAAAAATCACAAAAAATTTTGTGATTTTTTTCATAGTTTTTATATAATTTTTTCATGAATTTTTTGTAAGTTTTTAACAAATTTTTTGTGATGATTTATGAAAAGCAGTGCAATTTCATACTTGTTGTGGGTATTGTTATATTTTAGTGTTATTTGTTTTGTGAATTGCTTGTTTTGTGAATTGCTGAAAAAGAGATTTCTTTATTTAATATCAGCGTTCAGGTTCGCTGTCGTTTGGCCTGTCCTTTTTATTCTTCTCAAATCTTGATAGTTCTTTCCGAAGATACTCTATGTCTTGGCGCTGGGTTTCAAGAAGCTCATCTTTTTCTTGCAAAAGTTTTCTTACAGCATCTTTATTGTATCCCATAAAACTTGACGGAATGGTTTGTTTCTTTTCACTCATATTTTTCTCACTTTTAAGGAACTGTTTGTAAATATTTTATACTTTTTGCTCAAACTTTATACCTTAATCTGACAGTTTATACTTATTTTAAGTATAAATTCCCATTTGTTTGACAAAAGTTTTTTGATTTGCTATGCTTGAAAGCAGATAGGGAGTAAGATTATGTATCGAATTTTACTTATATGCACTGGAAACACATGCAGAAGCCCTATGCTTCAGGCACTACTTAAGGAAAAGTTGAAAAAATTTGACAAAAAAGTAGAAGTGAAAAGCGTGGGAGTTTCAGTTGGCGAGGGCGACAAAGTAACACAAGAAGCAAGAAATGCACTGAAAAGTTATAACATTGTCATAAGACACAAGCCAATTCAGCTTAAACAGGAAGACTTGCAGAGGGCAGATACCGTAATCACCATGACTGAGGAGATTAAAAAATATTTAAGTGGCAACATTTGTGCATATAAAATCTATTCAATGAGGCAGGCGGTTGGCTTCAATGTTCCAGATCCTTTTGGCTTTGGCACAAGAAGTTACAGCGAGTGTGCGGCGGTTTTGGACAAAGCTTCTGATATAATTGTTGAGAACTTGAAAAAGGCAGGTAAAATTTAATGAAAATTTTTGTAGGATACGACCATCGCGGAGTTAAGATGGCATACAAACTTATTGAAAAACTGATCGAGGACGGTCATGATGTGAATGAGCCATATGACGAGGGCGGCGAAAATGATGACTACCCAGTGATTGCAAAAGCAGTTTGCGAAAAGGTGCTTAAAACAAAAGACAGCGTTGGCATCTTACTTTGCGGAACAGGTATTGGTATGGCTGTTGCGGCAAATCGTTTTGAGGGCGTGCGTGCAGTGCTTGCTCAAAGTGAGGCGGACGCTTATTTTGCCCGCAGACACGAGGACGCAAATGTGCTTGTTTTGGCGGCGGGCTATAGCGATGGCATCAAAGAGGTTGCATCTTGCAACCGCAAAGCTGCAAGAATGGTGGATACCTTCTTGAACACCGGCTATGAGGCTGGCAGACACATAAAACGAGTTGCACTTTTGGACAAAATTGCAAAAGAATAGGGAACAACAATGGCAAAGAGCAAAAAACAAATAGAAAAAGAAAATCAGGAAAGCATAAATTTGAATAAGACAGAAAAAGAGAGTGATGTGAATAAAAAAGGAAATTTAAGCAAAACCATTGTTTTCACGTGTCTTAAAACGCTTTTATGTCTTTTTGTTAGTGTAATTTTTATCTTCACGGCCATATTTTGCCTAAGCCCAAAAACTGCGCTGAAAATAAATGAAGCTTTTGGATTTAAGGGTTTGGAAACAGCGTGCTATGAGAGGATTTATTTGCAGTCCAAGAAAAACAGTGACCTTTATAACCTGATTGAAAAAGCCATTTCAAATAAAGATTATGCAAAGGTTGTTAAATATGTTGATCAAATGCAAAATAAAGAGGACTATGCAAGTTTTTGCGCGCAAGTAAATACGGCGGCGGCTCAAAAGGCAAACATCAAATATGTTGCATATGTTGGCGACTATGACAGCTATTTGGCAGAGCAAAAGGTGATTGCGCTTTACAAGCAAAACAAGAAAGACAAAGCGTTTGAGTTCGCCACAAAAAACCTTGCAGAAAGCACAAATAAATATAGTGTTCCACTTGCAAGTTATGTTGATTTAATAAGCAAAGAAAAGTCCTTTGACTTGTCATCACTTATGTCAACTGCGGTCAGCGAAAAGACGATTGAAACTTTAATTGCAGAGAAAATTGATGCTCTTGATTATGCTGGAAAAACTGACAAAGAAAAAGTTATGTGCATCTATGCATTGCTTAAAATTGAGAACATGAAGCACACATATTATGAAAGCGTCAACGATCAAACAAACGCATCATCATCTGCGCAAAGAATTGCAGATTTACAAGCAGAATACAACGCAATTGTAAATGGATAAGAATAAAAAAATAAACCAGATGGCATGGGACATCTGGTTTTATTTTATTAAAATTATTTATTAAAATTAGTTAAACTTAATTCTTTTTTCAACGTACTCTGCGACTTGGTCAATTGGAAGGCGGATTTGCTCCATTGTGTCGCGGTCACGGATTGTGACGGTATTGTCTTCAAGACTGTCAAAGTCGATTGTCACGCAGAATGGTGTTCCAATTTCGTCTTGTCTGCGATAGCGCTTACCGATTGAACCGGCTTCGTCATAGGTGCACATAAATTGTTTTGAAAGTGTGGCAAACACTTCATTTGCTTTCTCGCTCAAATTCTTTTGAAGTGGCAAAATTGCAACTTTGTATGGGGCAAGGGCAGGGTGAAGGTGCATAACAATTCTTGTGTCGTTTTCAAGCTGTTCTTCATCATAAGCCTCACACATGATTGCAAGTGTCAAACGGTCGGCACCAATAGAGTATTCAATGACGTTTGGCAAGAATTTTTCGTTGGTGAATGGATCGGTATAGATCATATTTTTTCCACTGAATTCTTGATGACGAGATAAGTCCCAAGTTCCACGGTGGTGAATACCATTAAGCTCTTGCCAGCCGATAGGGAATAGGTATTGAATGTCGCAAGCGGCTTTTGCATAGTGTGCAAGCTTGTCATGGTCGTGATAACGCAAATGATCTGCCGCAAGTCCAAGATCTTCAATAAACTTAAGAGCGCGTGCCTTATAGTCTGCATAGATATTCATACTATCTTTTTCGTGACAGAATTTTTGAAGTTCCATTTGTTCAAACTCAACCGTTCTGAAAAGGAAGTTTCCTGGTGTGATTTCATTTCTGAAAGACTTACCAATCTGTGCGATTGCAAAAGGTACTTTTGCACGCATTGTTCTTTGCACGTTAAGGAAATTCACATATTCACCTTGGCAAGTTTCTGGGCGAAGATAAACCTTTGCAGAAGCGTCTTCAATTGTTCCACGAGAAGTGGCAAACATAAGGTTGAAGTTGCGGATTTTTGTCCAGTCAAAGCCACCACAATGTGGGCATTTGATCTTATTGTCAGCAATATATTGTTCCATTTCTTCGTTTGTCATTTTGTCTGGAACAACTGTGCCTTTGCTGTGCGCCTCGATAAGGTTGTCGGCACGGAAACGTTGCTTACACTGTTTACAGTCCATTTGTGGATCGCTGAAACTTGAAACGTGACCAGAAGCCTCCCAAACGTGTGGATTCATAAGGATTGCAGCGTCCACGCCATAGGTATTTTTGTCCTCTTGAACGAAGCGTTTCCACCAAGCACGCTTGATGTTGTTTTTAAGCTCCACACCAATTGGTCCAAAGTCCCAAGTGTTTGCAAAACCGTCATAGATTTCACTTCCAGGGAACACAAAACCTCTTGTTTTGCAGTGATTGACGATTGTGTCCATTGTTATTTTCTTTTCCATTTTTTTCTATCTCCTTTATTTAGTTTTTTTGTTTTAAATGATAAATTTTCCCAATTGTGTCACCCTGAGAGAGGCGTAAGCCGAACCGAATGGGTCTGTCCGATTTTTTAAATTATGATAGATACATTCGACTCACTTCGTTCGCTCAGTATGACACACTTATATTTTGCCTGTTTTTATTTTGCAATTAAAAAATCCCAAGGCAATATAAATAAAATTGCCAAGGGACGATTAACAGTTTAACCGCGGTTCCACCCTTATTGGATAAATCCCACCTTAATTTAGCCCACTTACGCGAGGTGTACGAATACCATTTGAGTATTTCCAGACAAGTCGCCACTTTGCCTATCAGATTGATGAAATTGTAGCACCATAAACAAACGTTGTCAAGTGATTTTATGTAATATTCGCAATTTGGGTTTATTCAAAAACTTCAGTATTATCATTAAAATATTTAGGAGAGAAGAATTCTTGTAATGTAATTCCTGCACCTGCACATATTTTTTTGATAGTAATAACTTTAGGACACTTACTATCACCATACATAAAACCGAATATTGTTGAAGGCGTTAAATTTGAGTTTAAACACAAAGCAGTCAAGGAAATACCTTGATTTTCTGCTAATTCTAAAATTCTCTTTTTTATAGCATCATCTAATTTCATAAAAACCTCATATTTACTTAGTTTGGTAAATATTTTAGATTTTATGATAAAAATAATCTTACTGAATTCGGTAAATTACTTTACTTACTTCTGATAAATTATTATAATTTTTACGGAGTTACGTAAATGTATAAAACCTGTTCCTGCTTTGGACATCTTAAAATTGAGATAACTGAAAATCTTAAAGAAAATCTTTATCATATTATTGAAAATTTTATTCTGAATGAGAATGTAAGGATATTTTTATTTGGTGGTTTTGGAATGTTTGATGATTTGTGTCATCAAATTGTTACAACATTGAAAACCAAATTTCCTGACATAAAAAGAGTTTATGTTTTGGAAGATGAAAAATGGCTTGATGATTACAAACGACCAAAATATTTAAGCACTGATGACTATGAATCATTTGAATACTATCAACCAAGATATATCGGGTTTTACAAACGTATTTACTTCAGAAATCTTGAAATAATTGACCGAAGTGATTTTGTTATATTTTATATAAGAAACACAGAAAAAAGTGGGGCATATAAAGCCTATAAATATGCTGTGAAATGTAAGAAAAAAATTATCAGTATTTAATTTTACAAACAAAAGTTTGAGAAATTTTATTTATGGTATTCTTTTACTTGAAATTATTTAATAAAAAGAGTAAAATATAAACGTATTGGAAAAAATAAACAAAAGAGGCAAAGAGTTGGAGTTTAAAATTCACAGTAAATTTAAGCCAACGGGCGACCAACCACAGGCTATTGAAAGTCTTGTGCAGGGCGTAAAAGATGGACTTAGGGAGCAGGTTTTGCTTGGTGTTACCGGAAGCGGTAAAACTTTTACCATGGCAAATATTATTGAGAAAGTCCAGCGTCCAACCATTGTGATTGCGCATAACAAAACTCTTGCTGCACAGCTTTGCAACGAGCTTCGTGAATTTTTCCCAGAAAACAGCGTGAACTATTTTGTTTCATACTATGATTACTATCAGCCAGAGGCATACATTGTGTCTTCTGATACTTATATTGAAAAGGACCTTGCAATCAATGACGAGATTGACAAGCTCCGCCACAGTGCAACTTGCAGTTTGTTTGAGCGAAAAGATGTCATAATTGTTGCATCAGTTTCTTGCATCTATGGCCTTGGTGAGCCGGCTGAATATGAAAAACTTGCAATAAGTTTGCGCCCTGGCCAGCAAATTTCAAGGGAAAAAGTGATTGAAAGACTTGTTGACAACCAATATATGCGCAATGACATTGATTTCAATCGTGGGGATTTTCGTGTTCGTGGGGACGTTTTGGAAGTATTTCCAGCATCATCAAGTGAGCATTCAGTTCGCATAGATTTTTTCGGTGACGAGATTGACGGTATCTATGAGGTGGAGGCAATTTCTGGCAAAGCAATTGCAAAACTTGACCATGTTGCAATCTATCCGGCATCGCACTATGTTTCTTCGCCAGAAAAAATGGAAGCATGTCTGAAACAAATTGAAGAAGATATGGAAAAAGAGGTCAAGGCCTTTGAAGATCAGGGCAAACTTGTGGAGGCTGCGCGCCTTCGTCAAAGAACCTTGTATGATATAGACATGATGCGAGAGATGGGCTATACCAGTGGGGTGGAGAACTATTCGCGCTATTTTGATGGCAGAAAGCCAGGCCAGGCACCCTACACACTTTTGGACTATTTCCCAGATGATTATTTGATGATTATTGATGAAAGCCACATGACCATTCCGCAAATTCGCGCCATGTATAATGGTGACAGGGCAAGAAAGGACAGTTTGGTGGGCTATGGCTTTCGCTTGAAGTCTGCTTATGACAACAGACCACTCAAATTCAATGAGTTTGAGAAGAAAGTTGATCAACTTATCTGTGTTTCGGCGACTCCTGGGCCTTACGAAATGGAGCACGCCGACAACGTTGCTGAGCAGATTATCAGACCAACCGGGCTTCTTGATCCAGAGATTGTTGTGAAGCCGGTCAAAGGCCAAGTTGACGACCTTTTGGGCGAGCTGAACAAGACCATAGCAACCGGTGGCAGGGCTCTTGTGACCACGCTTACAAAGAAGATGGCAGAGAACCTGTCAGCCTATTTAGAGGAGCATGGCATCAAGACCACATATCTTCACAGCGAAATCAAGACCATGGAGCGTATGGAGATTATCAATAGCCTTCGAAGTGGTCAGTGTGATGTGATTGTTGGCATCAACCTTCTTCGTGAGGGACTTGATATGCCAGAGGTCAAGCTTGTTGCAATTCTTGATGCAGACAAGGAAGGATTTTTGCGCAGTGAAGGTGCACTGATTCAAACCATTGGAAGGGCTGCCAGAAATGCTGAAGGGCGTGTGATTATGTATGGTGACGTGATAACTGGAAGTATGCAGCGTGCCATTGACGAAACAAACAGAAGAAGAAAAATCCAGCAAGAATACAATAAAAAGCATGGCATCACGCCAAAGACAATTATAAAAGAAGTTAAAGACACGCTGACAATTTCCAAGAAGTTGTCGGATAAAGATACGCTTTCTGAAAAGGAGCGAAAACTGCAAATTCAAGAGATTGAAAAACAGCTTGAAATGGTTGTTAAAGACCTTGACTTTGAAAAGGCGATCATTCTTCGTGACAGACTTTTGGAGCTTAAAGGTGAGGCTCCAGTGAAAAAACAAAATACAGGTGGAAAATGGAAAAGACGATAAAAATAGTTGGTGCAAGAGAAAACAATCTTAAAAATGTCAGCCTTGAAATACCACGAAACAAACTTGTGGTGTTCACGGGGCTTTCGGGAAGTGGTAAGTCATCACTTGCCTTTGATACTATTTTTGCAGAGGGGCAAAGAAGATATATGGAGTCGTTGTCCTCTTATGCGCGCCAGTTTTGGGGACAGATGCAAAAACCAGATGTTGACATGATAGAGGGGCTTTCTCCAGCAATTGCGATCGACCAAAAGACAACCAGTGCCAACCCACGCTCAACTGTTGGAACAATCACTGAAATTTATGACTATTTACGTCTTTTGTTTGCACATGTTGGAACGCCATATTGCCCAAATTGTCATACACCAATTAAACCAAGCACTATTGATGCAATTGTTAAAAGTGCACTCTCGGCGCCAGAGGGAAGCAAACTTATGGTTATTGCTCCGGTTGTGCGAGGGAAAAAGGGCGAGTATGGCAAACTGTTTGAAAGTTTCAAGAAAAATGGCTATGTTCGTGTGAAAATTGATGGGGAGATTTACAACCTTGATGACGAAATCAGGCTTGACAAACAAAAAAAGCACGACATCAGCGTTGTTGTTGACCGTATTGTTGTTCGTGAAGATGTAAAATCACGCCTGAACGACAGCATTGAAACTGCACTTAAACTTGCAGACGGACTTGTTGTGATTGACACTGACGGCAAAGAAAAACTCTATTCCACAAAGCATGCGTGCGAGAAATGTGGATATTCTTTTTCTGAGGTCAGCCCAAGACTGTTTTCATTCAACACTGCATATGGTGCATGCCCAGAATGTTCTGGTCTTGGCTTTAAAATGGTAATTGATGAAAACTTGATTGTGAAAGATCCAGAGCTTTCTTTGAATCAGGGTGCGATAAATGTGTCTGGTTGGACAGATGGTGGATTTTCAAAGATGTATTATCGCTCACTTGCTGAGAAGTATGGATTCAGTTTGAACACTCCATTTAAAGATTTGCCAAGGGAAATTAAAGATATAATCTTCTATGGCACAAATGGGGAAGAGATTGATCTTGAATACAACACCGACCGTTTTTCTGGAAGCTATCGTGGAGAATACGAGGGTATCATCAACAACCTTATGCGTCGCTATGCCAAGGCATCATCTGATTTTATCAAACAGGACATAGAGCGTTTTATGATTGCTAAACCTTGTGAAAAATGCCATGGAAGAAGACTTTCTGACGAGGCACTGAGTGTTTATATTGAAAAGAAAAATATCGCAGATGTCACAGATCTGAGTGTGAAAGAAATCATCAAGTGGATTGATGGACTTAACCTTTCTGTAAAAGATCAAAAGATTGGTGCAGATATTTTCAAAGAAATCAAATCAAGATTGACATTTTTAAGTGATGTTGGACTGGACTATTTGACACTTTCACGAAGTGCAGGAACACTTTCTGGTGGGGAGGCACAAAGAATAAGGCTTGCAAGTCAGATTGGAAGTGCCTTAGTTGGTGTGCTTTATGTTCTTGACGAGCCAAGCATTGGACTTCACCCACGCGACACAAAGAAACTTATCAAAACGCTTGAAAAACTGCGTGATATTGGCAACTCTGTTATTGTGGTTGAGCATGATGAGGAAACCATAAGGGCGGCGGACCACATTGTTGACGTTGGTCCAAAGGCTGGGGTTCATGGTGGGCAGATTGTTGCACAAGGCACTGTTGATGACATCATCGCCAGCGAAAAATCGTTGACTGGCAAATACTTGTCTGGCGAAAGAAAGATTGAAATTCCTAAAAAACGCAGAGAGCCAGACGGAAGATATATCACGATCCATGGCGCATCTCAGCACAACCTCAAAAACATTGACGTTAAGTTCCCAGTTGGTCTGCTTACTTGCGTGACTGGTGTTTCAGGAAGTGGAAAAAGTAGCCTTGTCAATGATATTTTATATCCAGAACTTGCAACACACCTTAACGGTGCAACAAAGCTGGTGGGTGGCAAATGTCAAGCAATTGATGGTATAGATTTTCTTGATAAAGTGGTTGTTATTGACCAAACACCAATTGGAAGAACGCCACGCTCTAACCCGGCAACATATACAGGCGTGTTCACTCCAATCCGAGACATTTTTGCAAGCACCTCTGATGCAAAAGCAAGGGGATATACGTCAAGCCGTTTCAGTTTTAATGTAAAGGGTGGAAGATGTGAAGCATGTGGTGGTGATGGTGTGAACAAAATTGAAATGCACTTTTTACCAGATGTGTATGTCACTTGTGAAGAGTGCCATGGAAAGCGTTATAACAGCGAGACTTTGGAAGTCAAATTCAAGGGGAAAAATATCAATGATGTGCTTGAAATGACGGTGGAAGATGCCCTGAAATTGTTTGAAAATATCCCTGCAATATCAAATAAACTGCAAACACTTTTTGATGTTGGTCTTGGCTATATCAAACTTGGTCAGGCTGCAACCACACTTTCTGGTGGTGAGGCGCAACGTGTTAAACTTGCAACCGAACTTGCAAAGCGTGCAACTGGCAAGACAATGTATATTTTGGATGAACCAACAACCGGCCTTTCAGCCTATGATGTGCATAAACTTTCAAAGATACTTCAGCGTCTTGTTGACGGTGGCAACACTGTTGTCGTGATAGAGCATAACCTTGACATAATTAAAATTGCTGACCACATAATTGATCTTGGCCCAGAGGGTGGCGACAAGGGCGGAACAATCGTCGCCGAAGGCAGCCCAGAAGAGGTGGCCAAAGTTAAGAAATCTTATACAGGTCAAGCCTTGGCTCCAATTTTAGTTTAAGGTTGAATGATAATTACTTTAGTTGATGAATTGTTTAGCGAAGGAGAACCTGTTTCAAATGATTAAAAACTCAATTATCAATAATATCAGCACGACAGAATATATCCCTGGTAAAATTGATCAGATCGTCATTGGTGTTCATGGGTTTGCAGGGGATAAGGAAAGCTCAGTTTTGCAGGCTATTGGTGAAGAATGTATGAAAAACAATACACTTCTTATTACATTTGACTTGCCTTGTCATGGTAACAATGATAATGCAAAAATCTTATCATTGAAAGACTGCTTAAAAGCTGTGGAAATAATTGAAAGTTATGCCCAAAATTACAAAGCTCCAATTTCTTATTTTTCCACAAGTTTTGGTGCTTATTTAACTTTAATTCATATACAAAAAAGTGATAATCAATATAAATCAATTATTTTACGGGCTCCTGCAATTTATATGGATGAAGTGCTTGTTAATGTTATTTTACCAGAGCATGGATATTCAGGAAAAAATCTTGAAACAAAAGCTATTAATCTTGGTTATGCTAAACCACTTTATATTGATAAAAAGTTTTTGCAAGAGCTAAAAGAAAATAGACTTGAAAATATTTATAGTAAAAAGTTGTTTTTAAACATAATTCAAGGCAAAAAAGATGATGTTGTGAATTATAAGAAAAATGAAAAGTTTTTCAAGGAAAAATTGAAAGATAACTATAAAATTTATTACTTTGAAAATGCAAATCATCGCTATAAAAATCCTGGAGAATTGGAAAAAATTGTAAAAATATTCAAAGAAATAATTTTTTAAATTATTGTATATAGTAGCAAATAAAGAAGAGAGTCACAAATTTATGACTTTCTTTTTGTTTTTCTCAGCATACTTATAGGCTTTATATGCTCCACTTTTTTCAGTGTTTCTGATATAGAACAAAATAAAATCACTTCGGTCGATAATCTCAAGATTTCTGAAATATATTCGCTTGTAAAATCCATTAAATCTTGGTGAATAATAAACAAATTCTTCATAATCGTCATTTGATAGATATTTAGGACGCTTGTATTCATCAATCCATTTTTCTTCTTCCAAAACATACACTCTTTTTATATTAGGATAGATTTCTTTTAACTTTGTGACAATTTGATGACAAAGGTTGTCAAACATACCAAATCCACCAAATAAAAAAGTTTCCACTTTTTCGTTTAAAACAAGCTTTCAGCGATATTAAAAATTTTATTTTTAAGTTCTTCATCAATCTCAATTTTGTGATGACCAAAACACGAACAGATTTTATATAAATTATTCATATATTAAATGATAACATAAATTTTCAAAAATATCAATGCGTCGAAGTATAATAACTTAAATTTTGCATAACATATAAATACTTCAATACAACGATAGAGGTGAAATATGTTATTAAAAGAAGCTGTTGCAAAAAGAATCAAAGAAATATTGAAAGAGAAGAATTTGACTCAATATGCACTTTTTAGATTAACAGGTGTTCCTCAATCTACATTAAGTACGATTGCAAGTGGTGAAATTAAAACTGTTAAGTTGAGTACTATATATGATATATGTTCTGGATTAGAAATTGAATTTACTGAATTTTTTAATCGTGATTATTTTAAATTGGTTAGTTTAGATGATTGATTTTCAAGACAATAAATAAGTATAAATCACATTCATTTGTCAACACTTGATGTATGAGTATAATGCTGATTCGGTCGGTGGTGATTTATCTTTTTGTGCTTGTGGTGATTCGCCTTATGGGCAAACGTCAAGTGGGGGAGATGCAACCATTTGAGTTCGTCATAACGCTTATAATCGCAGATCTTGCCTGCAACCCTATGCAAGAGTTGGCTGTTCCTCTTTTGCACGGAATTGTGCCTATTTTTACACTGCTTGTTGTTCACTTTTTCATCTGTTTTTTAAGCAGAAAGAGTATGGGTGTGCGCTATCTTGTTTCGGGCAGGCCGGCAATCATAATCAGCCCTAAAGGTATCAACTATAACGAAATGCGAAAACTGAATATGAACCTTGACGACCTTATTGAAGCACTTCGTGGTAATGGGGTGTTTAATGTTGAGGACACGGCCTATGCCATAATGGAGACAAATGGCAAAATTGCAGTGATAAAAAAAGCAACAATTGAGCCCCCAACTCGTGAAGATATGAAGGTGCAGATTCAGCCAAACGGACTTCCCGTCAATATTATTATGGACGGAGTTTTGATGCGTGAAAATGTAAATTTGACTGGAATAAATGATGAATTTATACATTCTTGCCTTAAAAAAGCAAAAATTGAGAAGATAAAAAATGTGCTTTTGTTTACCCTTGATAACAATGGTAATGTTTTTTTGCAGGGGAAAAATGCTGGGCAATATTTCACTTTTAAAATGCCATTTGACGGGGTGGGAAAATGGTAAAGAAATGGATTGTCGTGATTGCAATAATTTTGTCGCTTGCCGTTGCCTGCGCTCTTGAATATCATTTTGTCAACAAAGAGTTTGAAGTGCTTGAAGGCAAACTTGAAACCTATAAAACAATGCTTGAGGCGACTAAGGACAAGATTGACACCGAAGAAAACATCACCTATATTGATGATATTCACGACTATTGGCATGGAAAAAATAAAGTGCTGAAATCACTTATTTGGCACAGCGGTCTGAAAGATATTGAGGTTGGTATGGCGCGCATAAAAACCTATGTGGAAGAGGATAACTTCACCGAAGCGTTGACCGAACTTGAAAGCCTGACTTACTATGTGTCGCACTATAGCGATGATTTTAAATTTAGTCTTGAAAACATTTTGTGATCCAATAAATCTCTACATTTAAAAATATTTAAGGTAATCCTAAATTTTTAAAAAGATAAAATAATACAAAAATTTACAATCTTTTTAATTTAGACAATGATTTTGTTTGACATAAAATTTTTGAAGTGCTACAATCAATTCAAGGAGGAAAAAAATATGAAAAAATTCATTTATTCATTGCTCGCATTTGTGCTTGTTTTACCACTTGCATTCGGTCTTGCTGGATGTAACAAGGATGGTTTGAAGAAATCCGATGTGGTTGGTGGCTGGTATACTGTATCAGTATCACGTACTCAAGAAGAGGATACAACAACCTATACATATGAAAGATTCAATGAATTGCATACAAAAGGCGACGACAGAACTGGTGCAGAAAACTATGAATACAATCAGTTAAGTGGAGTATTTTTAAAATATCAATTAACTGATGATAACAAACTGAAAGCTGCAACTTATGCTGAAAATGCTGAGTATACCGAATGTGGAACTTGGGAAATCAAAGACAACAAATTGAATTTTACAATATCTGAATCAGCATTTGGTTCAGGCACTGCTACTGCAGAGTATAAAGACAGTAAAATTGTTGTAACAATTGTTGATGGTAATACCACAATAGTTTTAACTCTTGCAAAAGTTGCTTAATAAATGCAAAAACATAAAAATGACTTAGCAGTTTGCTAAGTCATTTTTATGTTTTCTTTTTTATATAAATATTATTTCATTTCTTTTATATAGCAAGTCTTTCTTCGGATCAGGTCGCGGTCGAACATGTCAAGAGCGGCAATGGCTTGCGTGTTGTCTTCAAGCTGGCAACCGGTGTCGCAA
Organism: Clostridia bacterium; assembly: GCA_017444785.1. GTDB lineage: Bacteria > Bacillota > Clostridia > Christensenellales > UBA1242 > UMGS2069. Next base: position 6,228 of record JAFSVX010000010.1, on the reverse strand, counting down.
TAGGCAATCTTGTTTTCAATCATGCGCTGTTGCATGTTTTTGATAATCAGAGCGGTCACGCCTTGCTTTTGATATTCTGGCTTGACTGCGATAAGTCCAAGCTCCAAAACTTTTGGGTGTTTGATTGCTCTAAGCAGTCTGAATATTCCAAATGGAAGATATCTTCCTTTTGATTTATTGAGGGCTTTTGCAAGGGAAGGGAAGCCAATTCCAAAACCAATCAGTTCGTCCTCTTTATTGAAAATCAGGCTGACATATTTTTTATCGATTATAAGTTTGAACGCTTTGATTGTCTGCGCTACAAGTTTTTTATTGAAAGGAATTGTGCCATAGATATCCTTATAGCACTCGTCCAAAAGTTCAAAGAATTTAAGGCCATATTTGTCAATGATTTCGCCTGAGGTTTTGAATTGCTTTTCATAAAAACCATAGCGTTTTGCAACCATATCAGCCACTTTAACAACACGTTCGTTTTGCTTGTCCGGAACGCCAATTCGCCATTCAACCCAGCGAGCGTCAGGCCTGTAACCGTTGTCCTCGATGAATTTTTGATAATATGGCATGTTATAGCTTGTCAAATAGCAACCCATGGTGTCAAAGCCTTCAACCATAAGGCCTTCACGCTCCAAATCGTTGAAACCAAGTGGGCCATGGATACTGTCCATACCATTCTCTTTTGCCCAAGTTTCTGCAGCTTTTAAAAGTTTGTCTGCAACTTCTTTGTTGTCTATGCATTCAAAGCGGGAAAATCTTGCACGCTTGGTGTTATTCTTTTGGTTATATGCGTGTGAAATGATTCCGGCAATTCTTCCAACAACCTTGCCATTTTCGTCCTCTGCCAAAAAGTAGGCGCCCTCGGATTCTTCAAAGCATGCATTTTTCTTTGGATTTGTTAAATCAAGTTCGTCCTGCTCAAATGGTGGAACATAGTATGGATTGCCCTTATAGAGCCAAGCTGGGAACTTGACGAATTTTTTAAAGTCTTTTTTGCTGTTTATTTGTCTGACAGTTATCATAATTTTGCCTTCTTTTACATTTTTAGTATAACAATATATTAAGCCAAAATTTGCGATATTGCAAGCATTCAACAAATTCGTGCGCAATTTTTGTAAAAAAATGCATAATTTTGCTATTTTAGTGATGAATTATCATAGCAAAATCTGTCCGTGCGTAAGTTTTAAAGAAAAAGGGGAGACTTTATGCACAGACTTTTTAAAGCGACAATGATTGTTACAATATTCTCGGTTTTGACGCGTGGGCTTGGCTTTATTTTGCGAATTATTTTGTCGCGAGAACTTGGCGCAGAAATGCTTGGACACTATCAGGTGGCAATGAGCATTTTTGGTATCTTTATGACACTTGTTGCAAGTGGACTTCCGCTTGTTGCCAGCAGAACTGTAGCCTATAAAAAGTCGGTGGGCGACAGAAAGGGTGCGCACAGCACAATCACTGCCTGTTTGGTGGTGACACTTGCGATCAGCGTGCTTGTGTCAATTGTCCTTTATTGTTTCCCAAATCTTCTTACAATCCTCTTTCATCAGGACACCACGACCGGCATTGTTTTATATCTTCTGCCTGCACTGATTGTTTCAAGCATCTATGTAACGCTTCGAAGTGCCCTTTGGGGTGAAAAGCATTTTTTTGCCATGAGTTTTACTGAGTTTTTTGAGCAAATTGTCCGCATCATTATTTGCTTTATCATCTTTATTCCCGGCATTTTGCCTGCGGTTACAATGGGGGAAAAGGCGGCGCTCAGCTTAAGCCTTGCAAGTGTTATGTCATGCGTGTTGGTTGTGATAATATATCTGAAACTAAAAGACGGTTTTGCAAATCCCAAAACAGCCTTTAAACCACTTATAAAAAGCTCTTTCCCAATAACGACTGTGCGAACAGTTTCATCTTTCGTTACAAGTCTTATAGCAATCATTATTCCGCTTCGGCTTACTCTTTATGGCTATACAAGTTCGCAGGCTATGGCGCAGTTTGGCATAGTTGTCGGCATGGCTTTTCCGCTTATTATGATACCTGGAACGCTTATAAGTTCGCTTGCGGTGGCTATTGTGCCAGAGATCAGTGGAAATACTAATAATATTGATGATAAGGCATCTGTTCGTGATTTTGCAGGCCTTAAAAAGCATGTCAATCTTGCAATAAGTGTCAGTGTGATTTTGACTATGATATTTATTCCTGCATTTATTGTGCTTGGCAGGCCAATTTGCCAAATACTTTTTGGCAATGAGGAGGCGGGCATGTATGTTTCACGCGCAGCAATCATTATGCTTCCAATGGGCGTCAGCCAAATAACAAGCAGTTTGCTGAACAGTATGGGGCTTGAGATAAAGAGCCTGATAAACTATGCTGTGTCTGCGGTTGTGTTGTTTTTATGTATCTTTTTCCTGCCAAAATATATTGGCACTAACGCCCTGATTGTTGGCATGGGCTTGATGACCACAATATCCTCTGTTCTCAATATAAGAATGCTTACAAAAAGAAATTTATTTAATTATAATGTGCTTAAAACCCTGCTTCAGTCAGGCATTTATGCTTTGTCGAGCGCCGGGGTGGGATATATGCTTTACAATATTTTGATCTTATTTATTCCAATGTTTTTTACCACTGCGATTGTGGGGATTGTGTGTGTTGGGATCATGCTTGCACTCTATTATATTTTCAATACCAGCGGAGTGCGTGGGTTTGTTGTGCTTAAAGGCAAAAAGAAAGTTTGATATTGGCAGAATGCAGAGCAATAAATATTCGCCAGTATTTATAATATAATATTGATTGGGGAAAATTTTAATCTTTTTCAATCAATAAAAAAAGATAGTGTAAGATTTTGCACTATCTTTTTATTTTTGTTTAATCCATATTATAGTTTTTATTATACAAAACCGTTTTTATTATACGGAATTGTCTTTATTATACGAAACCGTCTTTTGAAGTGTCGCGTGTGGATTTTTTGTTCTTTTTAACAGAAACTTTATTTGTGCCTGTAACATGTTTATGTCTTGGAATTCTCTTTACATAAACGGCTATAAGAGCGATAATCAAAGCGACTGCCAAAAGGATTGAGCTTAAGATGAGGAAGAATGTTGCAAGAGTGAAGTTTGTAGCTTGCTCTTCTGCTTTTTTGCTTCCTTCTTCAGAGCTTGAAGTTGTTAAATCTTTGACAATAGTTGTTGCGTCATCTTCATCAACGTTTTCAATTGCGGCATTATATGCATCTGCATTTGCGAACTTTTTGATGTTTGCGCCACTGACAAGTGCTATACCACTGATCTCGTCATCCTCGGTTCCAAGGATATAGTTGATGTTAAAGTCTGAAACGCTTGAGCTTCCGGTCTTAACAAATACAGTGTATTTAACATAGCCATTTTCTGTGCTGTTCAATGCACCGGTATTGATGTTGTTGAATGTTGCAGAAATTTTGCTCATGTCAATTGTGAGACCTTTGCTGTTCGCAAGTTTTGCAGTTTTAACATATACAGAAATTTCATAGTAACTGCTTGATGAAAGGGTTGTTGTATATTTTGAGCTTACATTTGATGCGGCATTTTCAGAGTTATAGATCAAAAGTGCAAGGTCGTTTGCAGAAGCATTATTTGCAAGGAATGCTTGGTTTAAAGTTGTTTCGGTGTTAAGAACTACGTTTGCAGTTGTGTCCACAATACCGATAACACCAGAAGTTTTACCCTCTGAAACTTCAGCAATGTTGAAGCCTTGTGCTTCATAGTAATCTTTGTCATCAAGTTTCTCGTTTGCATGGATTACTGTTGCATCGCTTCCAAAGTCAACGAATTTGACTTTGTTTGCATTTTGCTCGGCGATAGAGCCATTTGCGCTGAGAAGGTTAGTGTATTGATCATCAACAGCGATTGTTTCACCGTCAACAGTTTTGCTTTCAAGTTTTGTGTATCCAACTTTTTGGAAGAAGATTGTTCCTTGAGCATCTTTAACGCCAAGCTCCAAATAGCATGATCTTGAAGTGTTGCCTGTGCGAACGACAATTGTGTAGGTTGTCCACTTTCCGTTGCCAGCGCCTATGACATCTTCATAGCTTGAAACAGTGTTGTCAGAGTAGGTGAGGCGTGCAACAATTTTTCCATTGAATGCTGCGCCTGTATTGGCTGTAAGACTTTCAAAAGTGATTTTATATACTGATGAAGATGAAAGTGAGAAGCTTGCAGATTTGTATACATAATTATATGTTTTTGTTAAATCGTCATTTGGAGCATAGATTGCAAGTACATTTGTTCTTGGGTATAAAACATCAACAACTTCGTCATTATTGGCATCATAGCCCTTTCCGGCAAGTGGGTTATCCACTCCGCCAATTTTTGCTTTTAATGTGTCAGTATAGTTATCATCTGTTGTTGAAATTATGCCGGCAACAACGTCTTTGTCATTATCTGAAAGTTCAGTCCAGCTTGCTGGAGTGTATGGTGCTTCAAGGTTTTCAGCCTTTGTTGCCTTTTCGGTTTTGATAAAATCAAAGTATCCATTTGTAATTCCACCAGAGATAACAAGTGAGGAAGGTGCCATATCGAATTTTGTTGCAGTTGTTGCGTTTGAATATGCAGTGCTTGTAATTGCATAAAGTCTGATGTTGTCAAAATATACTGTGCTTTCAGCATTTGCCAAAAGTGCAATTTGGAAAGTTGCGTTTCTATACACGTTTTCTTGGATATAGAATGCAACTTCAACCCAACCATTTGTGAAATCGTCATCATTTGTGAAGCCGGTTACTGATTGAGATTTGATGATCATTTTTCCATCTTCAAGGTCTGTAAGACTCATGCTGTTGCCGTCTTTAATATAAGATATAAGTTTAACAGTTGCTTCAGCATCTTCATCTGTTGCTTTAACCCAAAGAGATAATTTATAGTATCCGAATTGGCTGAGTGTGATTGTTGGTGTCAAAAGTCCAAGGGCATATTTTTCGCTTGTGTTTTCAAGTTTTAATACTTTATTTCCGGTTTGAAATGTGTCTTTTGCAAGAACGTCTTGGTCGTTTTCATCAGTGGTTTTAAATTCCTCAGCCTCAGTAACGATTGAGTATGTAAATTTGTTGTTATAAGCGCGATAGATATTTTCAAGTTGATTTTGTGAGAGTTTTGTTGTGCTGTCATCACTTGTGTATTTATTTACATATTTTTGATAACTTACATTTGCAAGAGCAGAGTTAAACTCGTCTTGTCCATACATATAAGCGTATGCTTCGATATCATTTTGAAAAGTTGGATTTGCAATAAGTGATTCAACATTGTCATAGTTATATCTTGCAGAATAGCTTGCATTTACATCGGTTGTTGTCTTGCCGTCAACAGTTTTGTTGTTGTATTCAATCTCAGAGATTTTCTGAACAACCACATGGTCAACATAAACAAATCCTGATGTTATTGCATCATTTGCAGCGGCAGATGCGTTTGTAATAAGGCCATTTTCTGAGCCATAGAATACATAAAGATAAACACTTGCTACATCTTCAGAAGAAGTCTCTATAAATAAGAAAATCTGTTTCCATGTTCCTTCCGAAGTAACTTCATTATATGAAGCAACGAATTCATCATTACTGTCTTTTGCTGAAATGGAAACTATAGCATTTTTTGTCCAAACGTATGCAGAAATCACATAATAGCTGTTTTTGGTAAGGGAAATAGAAGAAGAGGTTTTATATGCATAGTAAGAATTTTCGTAATTTTCTTCTTTAACCTTTTTATAGTATTTGTTATCCTCGATTTTTACATAATCTTCTTCTGATTCTGTTTCAGGGATACTTTCATATTCATTTATCACATCATCAGTTTTTTCATATATAAAGTTTCCGTCAGAATCTTTCTTATATGTGACAACTTTTGTCTTAACAGGTGCTTCGTTTGCTTTGAACATCATAAAAGCATCGTTGTCAGAAAAATCAGTTTCATTATCAAATGACTTTGATGGTTTGTCAGCCGCATCAATTTCAGTGAATGCAGAGCTGTTTGATTTCACTGAAGATGATGATTCGTTAAATTTGTTGATCAAATCGTTATTGTCTGTGCGATAAGTTGTCCAACCAGAAGTGCTGTCAAAATCATAAGTGTTTTGAGTTGTTGGATACTCCGCAAAAGTCTTTTCAATTTTTGAAAGAGGCAACAGAAGACCAGAAATTGCCCCAAGAATCATTGCCACGGAAAGAGTGACTGTTAAAATAAGTTTTTTGAATTTGTTTTTTAGTTTGTTTTTCATCTT
>JAFSVX010000009.1 GCA_017444785.1 Clostridia bacterium | reverse complement strand
TGACAAAAGACGAAGGTGGACGTCACACACCATTCTTCAACAACTATCGTCCACAGTTCTATATCAGAACAACAGACGTTACTGGTTCTATTGAACTTCCAGAAGGCGTTGAAATGGTTATGCCTGGTGATAACACAAGAATGACTGTTAAACTCATCTCTCCAATCGCTATCGAAGAAGGACTTCGTTTCGCTATTCGTGAAGGTGGCCGTACAGTAGGATCTGGTGTTGTTTCTAAAATCATTAAATAGTTTTTAGGGCGAAAATCACACCGCTAACATTGTTACTAAAAAAATTCCAACACATTCATTTACGTAAGTAAAATCGTGCGTTGGAATTTTTTTGTGCCTCGTTATCAATGCAATTTTTACCCTAAAAACGGTTTTACGTATTGACGTTATTATTAAAACTTTGCCTTGTTATATACGCAAACTTCACCCTAAAAAACGTTATAAGAATAAGTATATTTTATTTTTAATTTTGTTATTAAAAAAAATCCGCATAGTTACGTATGAAAATACACGCCTGCCTGGGATTTTTTTAGTGCCTTCTTCTGCATCTAAATTTAAACCTAAAAAGTTTTTAGTTATGTGTCGCGATTTTTTGTTGCCTTCTTATATGTGCAAACTGTGCCTTATTTTTGTGTGTAAAGTTTTAATATAATATGAATTTTAATTTAAACCAAGAAGTTCAGAAAGTGATACATTTAAGATTTCAGCCATATACATTATTTCTCTCATTCTAAAAAATGCACGTTTTTCGAGAATATTATTTAAAGAAACCATTGGAAAATCATATGTTTTACAAAATTTTGCTTTGCTATAATTATTATTTTTTAAATAATCTAATATTAACTGAGTTTGAAGAGTTTCTATATATCTGATCATGCTTTACTCCTTTTATTGATAATATATCACACCTAAGTGGCGTAAGTCAATCGAATAACGCCATTTTGTTGTAAAATTTGAACGGTGGTGGTATGAAATTTATGAATACATTTGCTATAAGATGTAAAGAATTAAGAACTGATAAAAATATTTCTCAACAAACATTGTCTGAGATATTAAGTGTAACTCAACAAACAATATCAAAGTGGGAAAAAGGATTGAGGGAACCAGATATTGATACTTTGATTAAGATTGCTGAAATTTTTGGCTGTTCTGTTGATTATTTGATTGGATATAAAGATTTTTAAAATTTTTTATAAAAATTTTGATAAAATGTAAATAATACTTTACATTTTTATTTTTTTGTAATATAATATGAATGTAAAGAAAACTTTACACTGGTTAAGGAGGTATATTTATGGAAGAGATGAAAAAAGAGGAAGTTTTGGAAGTGGCTTCAAAGAAAAAGGCTGTTGTTGGTGAGGCTGAAAAACAAAAGGTAAATGCAGGGAACTGGATTGCACTTATCGTTGCTGGTGCGCTTGCGGTTGTGCTTATGATTGTGGAAGGTGCACTTGGACATTTCACAAGCATCTATGTTCTTGGTATGGTTTGCTTCACTTGGGCAAGTGTGCTTTACTTTATGCAATATTTCAAAGCTAAAAGACCTTGGCAAGTGCTTATCGGGGCAGTTTTGGAAGCAGTTGGTGCAATCGCAATGCTTGTTTGCTATATTCTTTATAACGTTGGAGTGATTTAATGGATAAGACACTTAAACTTAACAATAAAGTAAAGGAATTCAGGCAAAAAATGGGGCTCAGCCAAGAAGAACTTGCGCAAAGGACTTCCACAACAAGACAAACCATTATTGCTGTTGAAAATGGCACATTTAATCCAAGTGCCAAGCTTGCCTTACTTATTTGCTTGGTGCTTGACAAAAAATTTGAAGAATTGTTTTATTTCTAAACAAAAAAAATAGAGTTTAAATATAAACTCTATTTTTTTTGTTTCCTTTATTTTAATGATTTAATAAATATTTTGTATCAAACCATCAATAAATGCCGTCAATTTTACCGTTTTCATCAATGGTCATCTTTTCGCTGGCAGTGTGAGCAGAAAGACCTGGCATAAGCATCATGCTTCCACAGATTGCAACTATGAATCGAGAGCCTGTTTTGATTTCAAGGTCATTTACATAAACTTCAAAATCTGATGGTGCACCCATGATGTTTTTATTGTCAGTCAAGCTGAACTGTGTTTTTGCGATAATCACTGGATAATGCTCAAGATGTAATTTTTTGATTATTTTAAGCTTTTCTTTTGCTTTATCACTGTACTGTGCGCATTTCCCACCATATATTTTTGTGACGATTTTTTGAATTTTTTCTTCTATTTTATCTTCAAGGTCATAGGCAAATGTAAAGTTGTTTTCTTCATTGCATTTTTTGATAACCTCGTCAGCAAGCTCAAGTGCACCTTTTCCGCCTTGTCCCCAAACATTGTTCACAACAACATTTGCATATGGTGCGACAAGTTTCTTGACAAGTTCAATCTCTTTCTTTGTGTCAGTCACATATTTGTTAAGAGTGACTACTGTTGGAACTTTGTAAATCTCTGTCATATTTTTTATGTGCTTTATAAGGTGAGGAATACCCGCCTTAAGTTTTTCAAGATTTTCTGTGCGGAGCGTTGGATCGTCTTTTGCACCACCATGAAGTTTAAGGGCAGGAATAGTTGCCACCAAAACAACGCAGTCAGGTTTAAGACCTGCAATACGGCACTTGACATCAAGGAATTTTTCTGCGCCAAGATCGCTTCCAAATCCTGCCTCTGTGATTGTGTATTTTGCAAGGCTCATTGATGTCCTTGTTGCAATGATACTGTTACAGCCGTGGGCTATGTTTGCAAAAGGCCCAAGGTGAACAATTGCTGGCGTGCCGGCCAGTGTTTGTACAAGGTTTGGCTTAAGTGCATCTTTCAAGAGAATGGCCATAGCATCTTCGACTTTAAGGTCGCGTGCATAAACAGGTTGTCCTTTATGATTGAGGGCCACCATAATTCCACCAAGCCTTTCTTTAAGGTCAACGATGTCAGTTGCAAGGCACATGATTGCCATAATTTCAGAAGCTGCAGTGATATTAAATTTCTCTTTGCGTGTGTAAGAGCTGTTGATTGTGAAGTCGCGAAGTGCACGGTCGTTCATATCCATACATCTGTTAAACATCACGGTATCTGGATCAATATCAAGAGGATTGCCTTGGAAAATGCTGTTGTCAATGTTTGCACAAAGCAGGTTGTTTGCACTTGTTATCGCATGGAAATCTCCGTTGAAGTGCAGGTTGATGTCCTCCATAGGCACAACTTGGCTGTATCCACCACCGGTTGCACCACCTTTCATACCAAAAACCGGGCCAAGTGAAGGCTCGCGCAGAGCAAGGCAAACACTCTTATTTTTTAATGCAAAAGCGTCTGCAAGACCAATTGATACTGTAGTTTTTCCGTTTCCCGCTTTTGTCGGATTGATTGCGGTAACAAGGATCAATTTTCCTTGTTTTTGCTTTGGCTTGATGTCAATTTTTGCCTTATAGTCGCCATATTTGATCAGGTTTACAGGCTTTATGCGTAATTTTTGCGCAATTTCTTCAATTTTTTGCATTTTTTTGCTTCTTGCAATTTCAATATCACTCTTCATATTTATCACCTCTGATTTGAATATATCATAAAAAATTTATTATTCATAATAAAAATTAAAAAAATATAAATTTGTTAAATTCAACTATTTTTAAAAATGTTGTCACATTGTTTGCATTTTAAGATTTTTTATTGTATATCTTTGTTTGAGTGTGATTTAAAATCGCAAAAATAAAATAAAAAATCCTTGAAATTTTATTCTGCATATGATATTATATAGGTGCATAGGATATGATCAAAATAAACAAATAAGGAGTATGAAAATGCAAAGATTTGATGACAGACAAGAAGGTTAGTCAGTAAATATTGGCAAGAAAAAACAAATAAATAAAACAGCCAGATAAGGAGACCCAGATGATGGAAATACAGTTTGGGACGAAAATTTATTCTTTCTTATACCGATATGATTTAATGGTGCGACGCGTAAAAAAACAATCCGGGGGATTATTTTTAGCCAAAGCAGGGCGAAAGATATACTTTAGCCCCGGCAGACGCATGGTGGCTACCAGAACCAAACAATTGAATAACCAATATTTCTTGTGAAAGGAAGAAAAATATTGTGCTGATGTGGCTCAGGGGTAGAGCACCACCTTGGTAAGGTGGTGGTCGCGGGTTCGATTCCCGCCATCAGCTCCAAAAAAAATAAAACCGCGTTTGCGGTTTTTATTTTTTAGAGCAATGTGTGGGAGAGAGTCAGCGACCAAAGAAAAGGGGTACCCCGCAAAAATACAAAGTGGTTTTGTGGGGAGAGGAGCAACCTTGCGTAAGTCAAAGCGAAATTTTGCGAAAGCAAAACAAGCAAAGAACAAGCAAGAGTTGTGACGAGGGTTCGATTCCCTTGCGTCAGCTCCAATAAAACAGGAAGCAATTATGCTTCCTTTTTTTATTTTAATTCATAAATTTCTTAAAATCGGTGCAAATGTTTTTACAAATGTGATTATTGTGGTATACTACTATTAGTCTTTGGATTTTGTGCTTTTGCGAAAGTTTTATTTTGGATAGAGCGGGTATGACAAATAGAAACGAGTTTAATACTTTTCATGAATATAAAAACAATGTTGTCAAGAATGAAAATAATGTTCTTGATATTGTTAATTTGTATGAAAAGACGCTTTTATTGGATAAAAATAGCAAAGAACTCAATTTATTGAGCAATATACAAAATGACATTGCAATTGAAGAAATTAAAATACAGGAAGATCAAAAAGAAGTAAAGCCAAAAGAAAATAAAAACAACAATGGTAATTTGCTCAGACTTGCGACAAACTTTGTTGCTGCCCTTGCCATTACCTCCACAGTGCAGACTGCTGTTGAGATTCCAATTTTCAGCAAAATTTTTAATCCTGAGATAAACAATGAAAGCATAGCAAAACTGCCAGCGACATACAAAATTGACAATCTCTTATCAACACATAGTCAAGTAAACTTCAGCGTTACGCTGGATAATATAGAGGATTTTACTGAAAATGAGTATTCACTCATGCTTGTGAAAAAAGGGTGCGACAGCGATGGCTATGTTGGTTTGATTTTGCCGGCATTAAAGAAATTGCATAAAGTTATAATCTCGGCTGATGTTACTATTGGTGCATTTGATAGGTGCATCACTCAAAACAAAGTAGAAAAGCTCTCTGAAGATACTGAATATGTTTTGCTTTTGCTTAAAGATGATAAAATTGTTGAAAGACAGGCTGTCAAGACAGAAAAGTTTGTGTATGTCACTGGCTTTGATATAGACAGAAGGTATGACAAAGAAGGTAAACATTTCTTGATAAGAACTTACTTGAATCCAGAGTTTAAGGACTATGAACTTTTATATGTTCAACTCGTGAACCTTGAAACAGGAGAAACAGTTAAAGCGTATTCGAATATCAGTAAAAAGGAGATTGAAGACTCTTTAAAAGATCCGGTCAAATATGTATATCCACAATCAAATATCTTGATGGTCAATCCAGAAACAAATGTTCCCGAACCGCCTTCTGCGCTTGGGTATCAGCTGAGAATTTTTTGCTCAACCAATCATCCAGAAAATTATAAAGGGAAAGAATCTTTTATTAAAGACGAGGTTGAATTTTATTTGATTTATACGCACGAAAGTGCTATAAATATATAAGGAGATAAAATATGGAAGGAAGAAAGACTAAACATGCGTTGACAAAAGAAATTTTAAAATATTTGTTTTTTGCAACTATGATAGCGCTTACTGTTGTGGCTTATATTTTTAGAAACGACATAAGCGAGTATTTTGCCTTAAATCTTACCGGTGTGGAATTGCTGGATAAGATTTTGCATTATGTTCCAAACTTGATCATTTCAATACAAATTATTGTTTTGGCCTGTGTTATCAACACAATTTTAAATTTGCTTGCTAAGCTTAGCTTTGGATTGACAGATAAGGGTAAAACCATTGTCAACCTTATCAATAGTCTAGTGAAATGGATTGTTATTATTGCTTCAATTTTGTGGATTTTGTCAACCTGGGGCGTCAACACAACGACTCTTCTTGCAGGAGCTGGAATTCTTGCGCTTATTATTGGCCTTGGTGCACAAAGCCTTATTGCTGATGTGCTTGCTGGAATATCTATTGTTCTTGAGGGTAAATATGTTGTTGGGGATATCGTTGTCATCGACAATTGGAGAGGTAAAATTATCAGTATTGGCATACGAACAACTGAACTTCAGGATGCCGGTGGGAATATCAAAATTATCAATAACAGCGAGATAAAAAGCGTTATCAACCAGACAAAATTGATGTCTGTTGCAACATGTTCAATAAATGTTGCCTCAACTGAATCTCTTGAACAAGTGGAAAACATTATCAAAGATGCTTTGCCAGAGATTAAAACAAATATCCCGGCAATAACCGGAGAAATTGACTATAAGGGTGTAAACAGTATTTCTGATGCAACAATAGAACTTCTTTTTAGTGCAAAGTGCTATGAAGAGGATTTGTATCAAGTGCAAAGGGATTTACAAAGACAACTGAAACTTTTGCTTGAAAAAAACAACATTCAAAGTTTCGCAGTGCCTGTTTATAAAATTGATGGAAAGAAATAGTTTTTGGTTGTTTTTACAATTTAAAGTAAAAATTAAAAATTTGAATATTTAAATTTTGTATTAACCAATAAATACAAAATACAGGATTGTTTTGCGTAATACTTTGTTCATTATAGGGGATAAAATATGATTGAAAATTTAAGGATGCTTGGCAGATGGTGGAAATTTACAAGACCTCATAAAGGCTATTTTATCGTGTCTTTTATGTCTGCTTTTTTGTATCGAATTTGTATGTTTATTATTCAGCCAATTTTTGCCGCAAAAGTGATAACTAATTTGTCTGCGGGAAATACCAAAGGTGCAATACTCAACTTAATTTTTGGTCTGGCATCTTTCTTGGTGGGTTTTTGCATTATTCATATAAAGTATCTTGTTCATGACAAGCTTTTACGCTCTACTTATTTGCGTTTTCAGGGCATGATAAGTGATAAAATATTTATGGCAGATAAAGTCAACTTTAAAAATAACTCTAAGGACAGACTGCTTAATATCTCTTATCAGGACGCTTGGGATACTGCTAATTTTGCGGATACGCTTACAAATAAAATAGGTCAACTTGGGCAAGTTATTATCATCTTTTTTACTATTATCTTTTCAAATGTATTGGTTGCGCTTATCATTCTTATAATGGTGTTTGTAAACGCATTCATTCTTTCGCTTTTACAGACTAAGTATGCGTATGGAACCAAGAAAATTAAAGAGGGTATTGATAACAGCTATCACACTATGTCAGAAATGCTGGACTCAGCCGAATATCTTTACGCAGAAAGCGATAAAAAACACTTAAAAAATGCACATATGGAAGCTAACAAAAATATGCTGGATCGCTTCCGTGCAAGGCAAACATGGAGCACTGCAATAGATAATGGCTATGGTGCTTGGTGCAAAATTTTTATCACCGCTTTGACATTGATTATGATTTTGCTTGTTTCAAAAGGCTCGCTTTCGCTTGAAATGTATTTGATTGTTGTGCCATATATAACAACACTTATCGATCATAGCAATGAAATTCTGGCAGGATTTAAGGATTTGAAAAATGCAACTGTGGCTATGAACAGGCTTAAAGTCATTGAAAACTTTACCCCTCGTGATATAGTCAAGTTTGGTAATGACAGTGTTGATGATATCCTTGGTCGTATCGACTTTATTGATCTTTATTATCAACCAAAAGGGATTAAACTTAACACCCTTAAAGATGTAAACTTTCACGTACAACATAACGAAACAACTTTGATTTTAGGACAAAAAAACAGCGGGAAGCGATCTGTATTTGGTCTATTAGTCCGAGAAATAGAACAGACAAAGGGAAGTATATATATCGACGGTCTTGATATTAAAGACTATTCAAATAAGTCATATTTTAAAAATGTTACCTATACTTCAAGCAAACCTTATGTTTTAAATGGCAATATCTTTGAACAATTCAAAGCCGTTTCTAAAAATAAAATCAAAATTAAACAGGCCTGTATTGATGCGGGACTATATGATTATATCATGCGTCTTCCAGAAAAATTTGAGAATAATGTGGCAGACCTTGCTGTCAAAGAAAAGTTTTTGCTTGGGCTTGCAAGAGCTCTTTTAACCGGCGCAAGCATTGTTGCGATCTATGAGCTTCCAAGCCTTAATGATGAGGACACACAGGAACTCAAATCCATTTTAAGAAAACTTAATGGATCAAAAACGATAATCATATTCTCTGCACAAGACACCTATGCTGACATAAGTGATAAGATTGTAGAAATCGAAGATGGGCAAGTAAAGAACATTCAGTTTGTTGAGAAGAAATAGATAAAGAAATAAAAAATCCACTAAAATTGTTTAGTGGATTGTTTATAGATTTTTTGTTGCAAATTATATCATATAATTTTATTTATGATTATTTAATGCATCTTCATAGATTTTTTTGTTGGCCAAGTATGTATCTACAAATGAAGGATTAACATTCTTTTCAAGTGCAAGGTCAATGCATTCAATTGCTTTATTGTAATTTTTAAGATAGAAATAGGCAATGGATAAATCGCAATAAATTCTTGCTTCATTTTGCCATTCAGTTTCACGTGCAGTTATAACTATATTACGGATCGATAAAGCCTTTTCCATCATGGCAATCCCAAGGCTAAAGTCTTTGAATTGGTTTATCAAGACATCACCAAGTTCTGCATAGAACCACCTGCAATCAGACACTTTGGCGAGTGCTTGATAACATGAGCTTCTCAATTTTTCAAAGTCCCCTTTTTTCTCTGTCAGAAGACATAACATTTTGTAGGAAATAGCTATATCATAAGGATGAACAGATTTCGGATTTTGTATGAGATTATTTATGATGACTTTTGCTTCTTCAAATTCATTTGAATTTAAGTATTCTTCTGCCAAAAGTTGTTGATATCTGATGTCATCGGGATCGTTTTCCACGGCTTCCTGCAAAAGTTTTTTATAATTTCGTGGCTTTGTCAAATCAGGGCAGTGAGACAGAAGTATTCCTTCAAGATTTACGACATTCAGTTTTTGATCTGGATCTTTTTGAACAATGTATTCGTGTATTGACCATTTCCAATAAAACGAGTTTCTATCATGCATTTTTAAGCAGTTTGCTATATTTGGAGTTTCGTTTTTTGCTTCAGCATTATACCAAATTTTATACAAGCCTTGATTAGTCTCGCCCTTCACCCAGTTTTGCTCGACAATATCTCGCCAACCGTGAGAAAGGATTTCATCGAGGTCAGTGCAGACGCAAACATCCGCATCTTTTGGCACAAGTTTTAAACTTTCATTTCTTGCAGTATCAAAACGCCAAGGAGCTATGATTTTTTTCTCCACATGAACTTTGCGTTTTTTCAGAAGTTCGGCCGTGTTGTCTGTTGTTGTTCCGTCCACTAAAACATATATGCCATCAGCTTCACTCATGCTGTCAACCCAGCGGTCGACAAACTTGCTTTCGTTTTTTGCAATGGCATATACGTATACTTTTAATTTATTTTTTCTTTTCATCATAATACTAATAATTTTCTTTTCTTACTTCAAAATAACTTTGTGGGTGAGCACATACTGGGCAGATCTCTGGTGCGCGTTTGCCAACAACTATGTGACCGCAGTTTCTGCATTCCCAAACGGTGATTGTTGACTTTTCAAAAACTTCTTTTGTTTCTATATTTTTCAAAAGTGCACGATATCTTTCCTCGTGTGTTTTTTCAATTGCTGCTACTGCACGGAACTTGAAAGCTAGGTCAGTGAATCCTTCTTGCTCTGCATCTTTTGCGAAATTTTCATACATGTCAGTCCACTCAAAATTTTCGCCATTTGCGGCAGCGTTTAAGTTGTCAACAGTGTTGCCAAGTTCGCCAAGCTCTTTAAACCACATTTTTGCGTGCTCTTTTTCATTTTCAGCAGTCTTTAAAAAGATTTCAGAAATTTGTTCGAAACCTTCTTTTTTTGCAACTGAAGCAAAATATGTGTATTTGTTTCTTGCTTGAGATTCACCTGCAAAAGCAGTTTGAAGATTTTTTTCGGTTTTTGTTCCTTGATATTTGTTCATAATATTTCTCCTGTAAATTTATTTACTTAAATTTATTTTATCACACTATTTTCACATTTGTAAAATAAAAATAGAAATAATAAAATTTTATTTTATGAACGATAAGTTTCGAAATATAAAATTAAATTAAAAAATTATTGACAATTTAAAAATAATCATCTATACTTAATCACGCTAAGGGTATGCCTCGTGTATACCCTTGCAAAATCCCTCTTTTGCACCCGTATCTCAGCTGGATAGAGTCCACGGCTACGAACCGTGTTGTCGGGGGTTCGAATCCCTCCGGGTGCACCAAAACAAAGCACATCAAATGATGTGTTTTTGTTTTTGCATATTCGGAGGAGATTTGAACAAAAATATGGGTAAAATTGAAATTAAATAAACTTGACATTTCATTTATTTTTTGCTATAATATCTACAATGAAATATATGTAATCGACTGGACAGAAAACGGGAGGTACACATTATGGCATTTTATGTTAAGAGTATGTATGGAATTGATGTGAGTCACTTGACAAACAATCCAAATGGTTTGGATCTGGAAAATTTAAGTGATAAGGAAAGTGTTATGCTAAGCAGAACATTTTCTGAAGGCTTTCAAAAAGCCCAAAATGATTATAATTCTACATATGGAGTTATGGATGTTGATTCAGCAAATGATTTGATGCAACGTGCTGTAAGTGACAGAACTGACAATCTGACTCCGGAGCAGTATGAGGAATTAAAAATTCATGCTATTCATGCGGCGGCTGTTGTTTCTTGCAATGAAATGGGTATTCCACCTGAAAGTATAGGTGTTGTTGTTCTTGATAAAAAAGATGATTTTTTGCAAGCTAAAAGTGGTTCTGCTGCGCGTTGGGAAGATTTTTCTCAATTGACTCAAGGAGGTCATGGCTCTGCAATTATTGGCAGTAATGGCAAACCAATGCTTGGAACGGTAATAGTTTATAAAGATGCTCTTGCAAAAAAAGATGTGAGTGATGTCATGAGAGTCGCTTTTCATGAACTTGGCCATGCAAATCAAAGTTTGAAAGAGCAAAATGGAGAGCCATCTATAAATATGGCAGAGCAATTGGCAAATGGTAAAAATGGGCCACTTTCAAGACCAAAATGGTATGCAAATCCTGCTGAAAGGGATGCTGATGGTTTCGCGCAAAGACATATGACTGCAGTTTACACAGCTGCTGCTGAACGAGGCCTTAACACAAAATATTTAAGAAACAATCAACGTAAAACAAATGCTCAATATGCAAAGGATGAATTTGGGCATCAAGTATGGTCATTTGTTTATGGCACAAATAATAAATCAAATCAAAATGCCAGTCAAAGTAAAAGTGGAGTTGAAAACGAATTGGTTGATCAGATGCAATTGCAAAAAAGAAGAAGATAAATTATATTAAAGGTTATAATTTTTAAAAACCATCGATTGATGGTTTTTTTTGTTGTTTCCATCTTGAAAAATGGAAAAGTTTGTGTTATAATGCCACAAAAGAGGTTGGTTATGGATAAAACAGAGTTGAATGAATACTTAAATCAAGTGAAGAAAAAGTATAACGAAATTCAAAAGAAAGACAATGTAAACAAAGAAATTTGTGAGAGAATTGAGAAAGACATGCAAAGCTATGTGACACTTGCGGGCGCTTCTAAAGTTTTTATGCCACTTGATGTTGTGAATGTTGCATCAGGTATTGCACTTATGGCTTCTGGGGAGGTTGCTGTTGGTGGAGTTGTTGCTGGGCTTGGCGTGGTCGCGTTTATTATGAAATGTCTGGTTTTAAAGGCGCAAAAGAAAAATATCAAAGAAGCCAAGGCTTCCATTGCGTTTGGAAAATTTGCTCAAGCGGTCAACAAAGAAACAACAAAAGAGCTGGAAAAAGAGATTGACCGTGTTACAGAGATAATCTATGTTGATGATGAGCCAGAATTATAGTAAAAACCACTTTTGTGGTTTTTTATTTTATTTGCGATTTTGTTTTGAAATAATTTTTACATGTGATACAATAATAAAAATTTAAAGGGGGATTTTATGTTTAAAATAAAAAACAAGCTTGAAAGTCTTAAGACTCTTAAGCAACTTCGGTTAAATACAATGCCGATTGAGTATTTCGAAACATATGATGAAGAGCTTTTGGATAAGTTTTTTCAAGAATATGATTTCAAATACTATGTGGTGCGGGATTTTGGTAAGGCTTCGTCTGACCTGTTCAGATTCAATCTTTCAAAAGAGCAGGTTAAAGAGCATGTCAAAAGCAAGAATGCTGAAAAATTTGTAGTGAATGTCAGCACTTTCAATTTTACCGGTCATCAGATTTGCACGGGTGCCATACTTATAAAGCGCAACATGCAAATTTCACTCAGTGTTACCTGTGAGGACAATTGTTCAGTTCGTCAGGCAGAGGTCAACCCGCAGTATTCATTCAATTGTGATATTGATGACAGGCGCCTTGACAAAATTGATGGTCTTGACCAAGTTATTGACTATATCTTTAAGAAAAACTTATTTGATGTGATGGTTGAGTTCGCCTCTATGGATATTCCGGTTGGAACCGAGAATGAAAAAGTTATCATTTTCGAGCTGAGGACAAATTATTGACAAAAAAGAGATTTATTTTGAGAAAAACGGTAAAAATTTCTCAAATAAATCTCTTTTTTTTAGCGTCTTTTATTTGGCTGCTTTCAAATGGAAAACTATTTGTCCATTTCAATTTCATCATATGCATTCAAAAGGTTCTTTCCAACTTTCATACCAAGTTGCATTTGATCTAATTTTTCTGGGTATTGTTTTGCAATTAAAAACAGCATCAAGTTTTCATCAAAACTTTTAACAAGCTCTGGGTATAAGTTTTTGTTGATTTTTTTGGTTGTATAGTAATGATCTATGTTTTTTATGACAACTTGTTCGCAGAAAGCGTTAATAAGATCAAATTGTTTTTTACTATACTGACTTTTTGCAGACTCTCTGTATGCAAAGTCGTCCATAAGTTCACAGTAAAACTCAGAGATATTTATAATTTCACTCTTATTATCGCAAGACTTAAGAAGGTTGTATATAATATGCAAAGCAGCTTCTTTTTCCACAAGGTTTTCTTCCATGCTGAAAAGACTGAAAAGTATATCACCATCTTTATAAATTTTGAGCAGTTGTTGAAGTTTTGTATTATATAGTTTTTCACTGTAGAATTTGTCGATATCGATGTCGCTGTAAAGGTTGAGGTCGCATTTATTATACATATGGTCATAAATATATGCATGATAGCCCTCGTGTGTGATAGAGTTTGATATTCTCACACCGCCAAACTTGGTTGGATCGGGAACCTTTATAATTTCTGGCGAGTCATATGAAAACACGCCACCAATATCGTCTCTTATGCTTTGATCAACAACGATCTCGCGAGGTTGTCGTTTCTGAAATTGGCTGTTCTCTTCTTCGAACTTTTGCAAAAGGTCTATCTTTTCTTTTAAAGACAGTTCGTTCCAATATCTATAAATTTGAATTAGTGTTGTGTTTTTCATAGCCTATGCATTGTATCATAGATTTGCAAT
This sequence comes from Clostridia bacterium, assembly GCA_017444785.1. GTDB lineage: Bacteria > Bacillota > Clostridia > Christensenellales > UBA1242 > UMGS2069. The sequence continues at coordinate 3,811 of JAFSVX010000009.1, read as the reverse complement.
AATTTCAATAGCAAATCATTTTTTGTATCAACATGCTTTAAAAGTTCTGACTTGACAAATTTGTGAAAATTTGATATAATCTACATGACTTAGGGAGAAAAAATATGAGTTTAAAATTGTTCGATAAAAAGAATATTTATAATGCTAAAACATTTGAAAGGTTGGGGGACAAAATTTTGACAAGATATTATGTTGATTTGCTTTCACTTTCTGATGAAGATCGTGTTTATTTGCTTAAAAATTGTGATGGAATATATACCGAGGAGAAAGTAACTGATAAAGTGCAACAACCTCAGTTTATATGCCCAAATGGTGTTAACTGCGCTGAAGTTATTGATGCGATCAAAACCATTTATGAATGCAATTATAAACAAGCAAGAAAAACTGCTGAGTTTGATACCACGTTGATCGATTTTTTTTATGATACTGAAAGAGTTTATAATTTCGATATGAACGCAACATCTTATCCTGTAATTCTCTCAAATTATAAAGCAGAATTTAATGCTGGTGATCACATTATTTCTGAAGAAGAAGCACAAATGCTTTTTGATCTTCGTGACAAAGCGCTTCGCAAAAAAGCAAAAAAGGATACCGAGATTAAGAAACAGTCAGAGCCTGGTGAAGAAGAATAGCAACATAAAAAGTGTCAAAATTTGGCACTTTTTTGTTTGCCAAAAAATAAAAAATTTTTTGGTAAATTGTCAAAAAATGTTTTTATTATTCAAAAAAATTGTATATACTAAAGATAGAGATTTGTGGTAAAAGGAGATTATCATGAAAAAGAAGCTTTTAACATTTATTTTAATGATTTGCTTAATTTTGCCAGTGGCGATATTCTTTACCGCGTGTGGTGATAAGACGCCAGAAGTAAATGGCATCTATCTTAAACGCTTGGACAAAGAGGGTGAATTTCTTTCGTATGAATATGAATATGGTGATATGATTGATGCATTTGATGAAAATATGAAGCTTTATGTAAGATTCACAGATGGAAAAAGCAGAGAACTTACCATTGATGAATATGCAGAAATGGACTATGTTTATACGGTTGGTGACGAAGAAAGACATACAATCAGTACTCGTACCGTTCTTGATGTTGGAACATATGATATAAAAATCACTTATAAAACATATGAAGCACATATTACAATAGGTATAACACAAGCAGATGTGAAAAACATAAACTATCGTGTTGGTGGTAAATTAAAAACTGCAGGTGCATTTAACTATAACAGTTTCACTTATAAATATGGTTCTGGATACTGGAATAATCAAGAAGTAGGAGAGGGAACTGTAAGCACATACGTTTCGTCATACGAAATTGCAGTGTTAAACACTTCATCACAACAAGTTGATGCTCAAAACATTTCAGGAGTTTATTGTTTGACTAAGACCGAGAAAACAGAGTATAACAATATATCTGTTTTAAACCCAGAGACGTCAGAATTTGATGAAACACTGACATTCAAAGCAAAACAAAAATATCTTGAAGATCATACAGTTGTAATGCTTGACGAAATCACATCAGAGTCAAGAAATATTTCAATCAATGGGCAAAAAGAAAGTGATAAATCATTGACACTTTATACAGAAAATTTAAAACCAGGAACTTACTATGCTTTTGCTTTGATAAATGAAGATAACTATAAACCATTTTACACTGCGCCTTCAACTTCCTTGACTGTTGCAAAAGGTGATTTTGTGCTTAAAGATCATCTTATTGACACAATGGGTGAATGGAGTGGGGAAGAAATTATACAGCAACTTGATTTACACGCTGAATACACTTTTGGGCAAGATGACGAGTATAAAATGAATAATGGCACAACAAAAGCATTGACACTTGGCTATCTTAATGAGCTTGCAAGTTTAAATACTTGGAATCATATTATTAAACAGTATGATGAAAGCGATTTCTATAAGAGAATCAGCACCGAAATTATGGGTGGTGGAACTGGTGGCGTAAATTGTGGCCACTTTGAATTTAAATATCCAAGCACAAGAGTTGATGCAACAAACAGTGGACAAAAACAGTGGATTACATTTGTGCTCGACGAATATTATGCACAGTATTTTCAAGTGGTTGACAGTGATTATCAAATTGTTTTGACAATCAATAAAGCTCAAGTTAATGTACCAAATGTTTTACCAAGGATTGCAGGTTATGATGATGATGGTCAGCCGATACTGAGCAATATCCCAGAATATGAGTATGATTTTGGAAATACAATTTCGCTTGCAATAGAGGATTTTAATACTGATTTGGTTAATAAAACGGGGACATTAAGTGCAACAGGTGTAAACACATATACTGTAACTTTTGCTTTGAAAGATTCAGTGAACTATGAGTTCTATAATGCAAACGAAATGAACAGATATTATGGAGAAGAAAATCAAGACGGAAGCAGAACGTTTACGTGGAAAATTGTAAAACTTGAACAACCTGCTGGTGCAGATTTGCTTCTTGGTGGTGAGTATGTATCAACAATTTACTATAATGGGCCAGAAGCAGAGCAATATGAACTTGAACTTTGGGCTTATGAAGGATACCTTGATTCAAGGCTTGCTGCAGGTGATACTCTTGCTTGGGAGATTGTTTATGAAAATGAGGCCACAAGTGCTGATTTAACATTGTCTTTTGATGCAAATGCGACGGGCAAGACAAACACACTGACACTTTCAACTCCATATACGGAAGACAATGTTTTATACTTGTGCATCAAAGTGACAATTGCAGAAAGTACAAACTACGAAAAATTTGAACATGAGTTCTATCTTAATGTTAATAAGTTTTGGACAAGCGCAGAGCTGGAAACCATTTATGGTGAAACTGGTGAAGTCCCTGCAGAAGAAAGAGTTGTGGATGGTGATACTGTGCTTTATGCAAAAAATGGATTTGAAGTAAGGAAGGTTGGGGAATCATATTACATTCAAGACATTGCAAACCTTATTCCAGAATCTTCACTTGATGGGGAATGGACTTTATATTTTGATTACAACTATACTGACGATGAAAATCCAGACAACAATGCTTATGTAAATCGTACTTTCCGTTATGATTCTGACGGAGAGATTGCCAATGGGGATTATCAGATAACCGAGCAGATGATTAAAAATGGACTCTGGAGATTTGAATATTATCAACCAATGTATGATTCAATTTATGTCCATGTTGACACAGAAGATATAACGGTTGTGAATGAATAATAAAAAAGATTTAATTTGATTCGGTAATACGAATTTTCAAAGTAAAAAGTCGCAAAGATTTGCGACTTTTTATGTTTCTTTAAATTCTTTTAAGTCAGTTTAAAATGTGTTCACATTAAAGTGCTTTTCAAAATTTCTTCATATTTGGCAAGAACTTTTGGTTTGTCAACGGTAAGAAGAAGGGAAATATTGCTGAGTGGGTTGATTGTAAAGACGGTTTGGCCAACCTTTGGATCTTTTTGATTGGTGTTTATGCTTACGTTGACATTTGTTCTTGTGAAATACTCTTCGTCTGGCATGATTGTTAAAAGGGCACAGGTGTCGTGAAGGGCATATTGGCCAGGTTTTAAGATTGCATCTTTATAGCCAGTGCAAAGGTCATAAACGAACTGGCCAGCTTTGCCATAAGATCCAAATTTTTCACGCTGAGTCTCATCAAAGAAGCAGGTTGTTCCGGTTTCCATTGTGGTTATGATAAGAGGTACATCTTTATGGTTTTTAAGCACAATATCAACAGCGTCAGGATCACAATAGGCATTGAAGCTGGAATATGGAGTGATGCTGCCTTTCCCGTCCATACTTCCCACCATAAGCACTATTTTCT
>JAFSVX010000008.1 GCA_017444785.1 Clostridia bacterium | reverse complement strand
TCATTGCCATAATTTTATCCTCTCCTTCGTGTATTATTTGGCTTTATTTTGCCTGTTTTTATCCGTTTTTATACACTTTCTTTTTTATCTATCGAACAATTATTATTTTATACATTTATAAAAATCTTGTCAAACAAAATTCACTATATTTTGAAAATTTTTTATTTCTTCCATGTTTTCTTATTTTTTTCTTATTGGTATCAGTTCTTTGAAAAATCTTGCGGTCTTATACCTTGCTGTTTTGCTGAAAATGCAAACAATGCCAAGCACTGCAAAATAGAAAGCTATGCTTCCAAGCAAGATCCAAATAAAGCTTACTGATGCAGTCGACTGCTTGTAAACAATCCCGGTCACAACCGCCGCCTCGCCTTCATTAGATCCTGACACATCTGCAACACTTCGCACATTTGCCCCGCTTGTGCCATACATCACCACGTCAAGCACTTTTGCAAGAGGCAATGTACTTCTTTGGCAAAGCTCTTTTTCCACATTTTCACTGCCAAACTCAAACAGCATACCACGACTGAGCAGTTGCTGGTTATAGTTTCCTTTTCCCATATAAATATCTTTGATCAGCCCTGGATAAACCTTGTCTGCATAAGCTTTTATGGAATAGGCAAATTCTTTATTTTCAGCAAAGTTTGAATTTGCCGATCCAACAACCATACGCACCTTGCTCATTTCTTCGCCATCAACAGTTGTTATATAGTATTGTCTTGGAGTGCTGTCGCGGTGGACGTCAAAAAGTGCATCAATGTTGCCAGTGTCAAGGATTGCCTGCACCGTAACTTGGCTTCTTGTGTATGCACCACTGTTATGTGGAAGATGCAAGTCCTCACGATAGACCACATCAAAACCCAAACTTTCAAGATTATTAACAAAACTTTTTCCAACATCATGAATACCACCCTTGCCATAGACACTGTCCGTGCCATCTGGCGTGAAGTAGCTTTCGTCATTGTGCGTGTGATAAACGCCCACTTTTTTTCGGCCGGCGGCCTCTGCCACAGGGGCACTGACTTTTCGCTTGACGTCATACTTTGGCAACTGCTCTTTTCCAATATATTCAGCCTTGCCTTTCTTTGTTTTATTATCAACTTCAACAATGCGCCAAAGTTCGTTATCCTCACTTAAATACTCGTCGTCAACATTGATGCCTTCTCCCTTCAGCAGCACCACTCTGTCGCTGTCCGCCCAGTCAGTTATGGTATAATATGATGATTGAGTTTGCGAATTACCCTCTGCTCCGCCAAGGCTGACACGCCCACGAACCTTAGATAAATTGGTTGTTATGCCACACATAGCACCAATAAAAACAGCCAAACAAACACATAAAATTTTCAAATATTTTTTCATCACTTGACTCCCCCTGTCTTTGCCTTTTTGCCATTTATCAACTTGCTGTCGCTTGTTGTGACAGTCTTTCCAGTTGCGTCATTTTCAACAATGGCACGATCGCCATTTGCTTTCAGTTTTCCATTTTTCTCACTGTCATAGGTATGTGTTTCAAAATTAAATTTCTTTTGACCTTCGTCTTTCTTTGCCGTCTCAAACGCACGCCCCATAAACTCGCAAAGTGCAACCGATATTACTGTTGAAACAACAATGGTTCCAAACGCTCCCCCAACGCCAAGTCCAAGAACTGTCGGCGTTCCCATTGCCATATTGATAATAAACTGCACAGTCATTACAAGTGAAATTCCAAGCACACATGAAACAAACGCATTTCTTCTGCTTCTGCCAAGCACATACGCCACAATGCCCGCCACAATACCATAGACATACATTGGGTCAATGATGATGTCCTCTGGGCTCTCGGCCGGCATAAGCCACTCAAGACCATAAATTATCCCAGCCACCAATATCGTGCCAATAAATGCCCTAAGCAAATCCCTGCTCCACCCGGCAGAAATAAGCATATATATGCACAGAATAAACGGAATCAAGAATCCTCCAATAGAAAAACAAAAGTATTTTCCGATATAGATTGGCGGAATGATGATTCCAACAATGATTGCAAGCAAAATCAAAAGCGCCTGTTTATCGTTAAGACGCATCTGATCCAAAATTCTCTGCCCTGCGCCACACATAACAAGTATCACAAGAGTCGAAAGTATCCATAAACTTACAGACATATAAAAAAAGCCTCCTTTATGCCCTTAGTATCTGCACAAGGAGGCCGTTTTATACTTTTATTATTTTTTTACGAGTTTTTCAATTCAATAACACGATCGTTAAGATAATACAATTTCTGATTTGGCTTAAAGCGGAAGCAGATTTTGTTGGCTATCAAGGCTTGGCTGTCTGCTTCAAAACCTTTGTTGACTTGGTTGTTGCCATACTTTCCATCACCAACAAGTGGATGACCGACATGTGCCAAATGTGCCCTGATTTGGTGAGTTTTGCCCGTGATAAGCTCAACCTCAAGCATGGTCTTGCCTTCAAAACGCTGAACGACCTTGTATTTGGTTTCAATAGGCTCGTATCCTGGAAGCGGATCATCACTGATTTTCACATATGATGCCACTGGATCTTTATAAAGATAGGCGTAAAGGTGGTCCTGATCTTTCAGTGGTCTTCCCACAACCATTGCAAGATAGAACTTATCAATAGTTCTTCGCTTAAACGCGTCAAGAAGTTCTTCATAGGCATCTTTATTTTTTGCAAACACCACAAGTCCACGCGTGTTTCGATCAATGCGGTGAACTGGGCTTGCCATCTGCCCCTTTTGTTTCAAATAGCTGTTGACAGAAAGTGTCAAGTCGTTATATTTATCGCTTTCAACCTCAATTCCAACCGGCTTGTCGCAGACGATGATGTTGTCGTCTTCATAAATCACAACAGGTTTTAAGACAATACCTTCAATCATCTCTTTGGTGGCATAGACATAAAGTTCATCGCCATCGTGAACAACCACATTGCTGTTTATCCTTTGCCCGTTGACCTTGATGTCTTTAAGGCGAATAAGTTTTTGTATGCAAGCGTAACTCATTTTTGGAAACTTATTTGCAAGCAGTTTTGCAACCTTGATGTCCTGCCCCTGATAAGTTATCATCTCCATAGGCGTTCTCCTTTTGTGCGCATGCATTTTTGCAAGCATTGCATGGCACTTTTTGGAAAGAAATTTTCCCTTTCTTCAAATATTTTACCACACAAATAACAAAAAGTGCAATCAATATCACACAAAGTGTAAAAAATCCCCAATTTGCATTTAGCGCAGAGTTGACTGTGTTATAAAACGCCAAACTCACCAGATACGCCAATCCGCATTGCAACAAAATTGACTTTATCATAACTTTTCTTCCAACTTCTTTCTTGATTGATGCGCAGGCGGACACGCATGGAGTGTAGATCAGAACAAACAGTAAAAAACTGAGCGCTGACAATGTTGAAAAATGCACGGGTGACGCAGGACTTATAAGACTTGTTGCCAAAAGTCCTGTCTCCACACCATTAACGATTGCAAGGCTTGACACAACCATCTCTTTGGCAACAAGGCCAGAGATCAGCGCAATCACTGCCCCTTGCATTCCAAAACCAAGTGGAGTAAACACCGGCGACAACCACTTTGCAATTGTTCCAATGATGCTTTCATTTCCGTTGCCACCAGTGTACTGCAATTTAAAATTGAAATTATAAAGCAGATAAATCACAATGCTGGACGCAAGCAAAATTCCACCCACACGCACAAAGAAATCTTTGGCACTGCTGATTGCATCTTTAATTACCTTTCTTGCGCTTGGAACACGAATTTTTGGCATCTCCAGCATAAATATCTCTTTATTTTCCTCTTTGGATGACTTATTCGCTATCAGTGCCACAAGCATCATCAAAAGCACTCCGGTCATGTAAAGCGCAAAGACAATCAATGCTTTGTATCTCACAAAAAATGCAGAGCATATCAGTGCATAGATTGGAAGTTTTGCACTGCAACTGAAAAACGGAAGATAAAGGGCCGTGCGTTCTCTGAGGGTTTTGCTGTCAAGATTTCTTGTTGTTATTGCAGCAGTTGTGGTGCAACCAAAACCCATAATAAGGCTAAACACACTTCTGCCTGTCAGCCCAAGTTTTTTAAAGTATGGATCAAACAAATATGCCACACGTGACAAATACCCCACATCTTCTAAAAAATTCAGACACATAAAAAGCAAAATGATTTGTGGCATAAACCCAAGAATTGTAAGTATCCCCTGCAAAACCCCTTTTTGTATAAAATCAAGCAAAAATTGATTATGGATTATCTTTTCAAGCCACTCCATCACTCTGCTTGACAAAAAGCCAAAACACTCACCAACTTTATCAGACAAGAAACTTCCAAGTGACCCAAACGTAATGAAAAACACCACCGCCATAACCATCGCGAAACAGACAAATCCCCAAAATTTATGCAAAAAAATTCTATCAAGCACACTTGCCCCAAGTGGCCTTTCTGTCTTATAGCCTGCATCTTTCAAAATATTGTCAACTTTTTCAAATGTCGCTTTGCATTTCCCTTCAAAATTGGTAATATCAAAGTTTTCTTCATATTCATATTTTTTTGATTTAAAATTTTGTATTGTTTTTATGCTTTTTATTTTTTGATTTTGAAAATTCTCTTCAACGTTTAATTCTCGATTTTGACTTATTTCAAAAATCGCCTGTTTCAACCTTTTAACTGATCTTCCACTTCGCGCATCAATTCCAACAACTCTTATTCCAACTGCTTTTTGCAATGCATTTTCATCAAACGATTTGACCTCTTTTGCCATGTTAACAGCAAGAACAAGGTTATCAGTTTTCTCTTTTAATTGAAGTGCTAAAAACAGATTTCTCGCAAGATTGTTGGCGTCAAGTATGCACACAAAGACGGAATCTGGGTTGGCGTCAATAAAATCCACAGCGACCTTTTCTTCAGTTGAATAGTCATCAAGCGAATAAATTCCAGGAAGATCAAAAAGTTCAAACTGTTGTTTTTCAAATGTGAAAAGTTTTGATTTGACATCAACTGTCACGCCGTGCCAATTACCGGCATGCTCACTCGAGTGTGTCAAAGTGTTAAAAAGTGTTGTCTTTCCAGTGTTTGGATTTCCCACCAAAATTACTTTTTGCATACATTTCCCCTTAAAACTACTATGCTTTCCGCCAATGTTTTATCAATTGAAAAGACGCAGCCACGCAAAACAATAAGCCCACTTCCGTCTTTATTTTTCTTTAAAAATTGCACTTTCGCACCCACAATCAGTCCAAGTTCACAAAGACGTTTATGCTTTTTAATGTCAACATTTTTTATAGCTTTAACTATGCAAATTTCGCTCATATCACAACAAACAAGTAAAGACTCATTATCCATATAAAAATATATTAAAAAACTGCAAAATATATGCAAAAAAATGAACCATTTTGCAGGTTCACTTCTTATTCTTTTGTTTCATTTTACATCAATACAATAAAAATATATTTATTTTAAATTCACGAATTTTTGTTTGTTATTGTTACTTTGTTGTCTTGTTATCCAAGAACTTCTCATAGTCATTGATAAACTCAAAAAATGTTGAGATATCACTGAACTTTTTATAGACACTTGCAAAGCGCACATAAGCAACCTCATCAAGAGTTTTCAGCCCTTCCATGACGTATTCGCCGATCTTTTTTGAAGAGATTTCTTCATCAAGGCTGTTTTGCACTTTCTTTTCAATCTCTGCAACAAGCTGGTCGATTTGATGCATAGATACTGGCCTTTTTTCGCAGGATTTAATTATGCCATTTTTTACTTTCGCAGGATTGAAAAGCTCCCTCTCGCCATTGTTTTTTATGACTAAAATAGGCGTTGTTTCAATGGTCTCATAGGTGGTGAAGCGTCTGCCACAACCAAGGCACTCTCTGCGTCTTCTGATGCTGTTTGTTTCCTCGGCGCTTCGGCTGTCGATAACTTTGCTTTCTTCATTCCCGCAATAAATACATTTCATTTTATACTACCTCTTGTGTATTATGACATAAGTATAACACAAAATATTGAGGTATGCAAGAAAATTGAAAGAATTTTACATTTCTTTTTTAGGCACCCGTCTGTATCTTGCATAGATCTTATTCAGTTGCACCTCTTCCACACTTTTTTGTTTTTGAGAGTAAGACTCTTCAGGGGTGAGTTTAACCAAGATGACATCATCGCCGATCTTTTTAAGAAATTCGATAGGCACAAAAATATCCTCATTCTTTTTGAACATTTTTTTGACACCCGGAAGCACAATCCCAAGCACTTTGCCGGTCGAAGCGTCAAACACAATATCTGTTGCACGACCTAAGCGCTTCCCGTCAAAGATATTGACAACATCTTTACTTCTTATCAGCGAAAAAGAAATTTCCATACCCTATTTTATGCGGCCAAATGCAAATTATTATCTGATTGTTCAAAAATAGTTTTTAAAGGTATAAAAACAAAAGCATAGGCCAAACAATAAAATTAAGGAGGTCTGATGGCAAATAAAATTTCCATTTGCGGAATAGATACATCTTCTCTTCCGCGAGCCACAAATGACGAGCTTATTTCCCTGCTTGAAAAGATCAAGCAAGGCGACGAAAATGCAAGAGATAAATTTGTGATGTATAACATACGACTTGTGCTTTCAATATGTGGACGCTTTGCCACAACAAAGAGTAATGTTGACGATGTTTTCCAGGTTGGCATGATAGGACTTATTAAGGCTATGGACAACTTTGATCTTTCGGTTGGGGTTCGCTTTTCCACCTATGCCGTGCCAATGATAATCGGCGAAATTCGGCGCTTTATTCGTGACAGCAGCAGCTTAAAAGTTACAAGAAGTATACGCGACATCGCTTACAAGGCTCTTTCTGTTCGCGAGCAACTCCAAAAAAAGACGGACAATACGCCAACAGTGGACGACATTGCAAATATCATGCAGATTCCGACAAGCGAAGTCGCCATGGCACTTGACGCAATTTCTGATCCTATTTCTATTTATGAAAGCGCCTATAACGATGAAGACGGAAACCTGCTTATCTTGGATCAAATCAAAGATACGACAAGCGAAGATAAACTTATTGAGCAAACAACACTTAAACAAGCAATTTGCTCTTTAAATCCGCGAGAAAGAGAGATTTTGAACCTCAGATATTTCATGGGCAAGACTCAAATGGAAATCTCTGACCAAATAGGCATTTCACAGGCACAAGTATCCCGCCTTGAAAAAGAGGCAATCAAGACACTCGCCGAGCTGTCACAAATTTAATGAAACACAACAGAGCACAAAAAAGGACTATCATATTGAATTTGATAGCCCTATTTTTATTATGTTTTATAAAACAGTTTCTGTTTCAGGATCAATGTTGAATGTTTGTGGTTTTTGTTTTTCAGCAAGGTAAAGTTTTCTTCTTGCAATCTGAGAAAATATGTTATACCCTTTCTCAATATCCTTGGTATTTTTCGTTAAAAAGTTATTCTCTGAATCAATGCAAGCCAAGGCATATATCATATTTTTATAAATTTCCTCAACATTTTGCATGTTATAGTCGCTGAACATACTTGAGAAGATTTTAAACGCCTGATCAAGTGAATACTTTTTCTTGCCATCATAGTTTATATTGTTGATTTTATTTTTCCCAGCAACAAGCTCCAAAAAGTCTTGAGCACGAAAACATTTTCCACCACTATATTCGGAAAATATTTCTTTGTTTATTAAAAGATCTGCGCCACCTTGCGAAAGCCTTAAAAAGTCCATCATATTTTTGAGTCTGTTTTCACCAGCAAAGCTTTGTGCATAGTATCCCAGCATAGCTTTTTGAAGCGCCTTGGCATATTCGCTTGAGAAAAATTGATTTGAAAAGTAGTGAGCTTCATGCATGGTCTCTTCATAAAGTTCCTGAGCACCTGCTTCACAAGCAACATAGTTATCTTTGCAAATCAGCCAAATCTTAGCAAGCATCTGCCCCATGTTGTCAAAGCGAACATCTGGCGTGTCATAGTAGTGTGATGCTGCAAGCACCTCCCACTCCTCAGCGGTCTTTGCCTCTTTGTTATTGATAGCATTTATTTTTTTGTCAAAAAGAACATTATTTCTTGCCTCTTTATCACAACTCAAATAAAGTGCAAGCGCTTTCAAATTTCCGCTATGTGCAAGTGATAAAAGTTGTGGTTGAACATCTTTAAAAGCCTCGTTTATTGCACGCTGTTTAATAGTGATATTCTCTTTATTGCTTATATAAAAAGGCATAAGTTTATCATCAGATACAAAGTTATCAAATTTGGATTGCATGTGTTTTTCTGAAAAACTTTTAGTATATTTTGCTTTAAGACACATAAATCTTGCAAAACACACAGCAAAGTCATGCTCTTGTTTTTTTGTTTCATATGATTGATCGGCGTCTGCAAAGCTTATATCATAATCATATGTCAAGTCAAACAAACTGTCCAAACCTTTTTCCATTTTCATTACCTCTTGAAATATTATAACATAAATTCATTTTCATTTCAAGAGTCTTGCATCAACTTTATCTTTTGCTCTGATAAATAAATATTACTCTTATCATCCAAAACGCCGCAATTTTTTTCAAAGTTCATCCTTATCAGTCATCCTGAGTACCGCGAAGGATCTCATGCCAATCCACATGTGTCACCCTGAGTGGAGCGTAAGCGAAATCGAACGGGTCTATCCGCTTTTAAATATTGATAGATACATTCGACTTCGCAATCTTATGATTGCTTCGCTCAGTATGACACACCAGTGTCTCCTTAAGGGGAAGGTTGGTGCAACGCACCAAGGGGTTTACGTTTTCCATGAGAATATCAGACAGAAACCCCAGAGCAGCAGAAAGCAAGAGATTTTTGTTTTTAAGCAAAGCAAACAGGTTCACCATTGTATCCGTTGTTACATGGCGGTTCTGTTTACAAAGCTTAAATCAAGAAGAATTGCTTTGTGCGGTTATTCGGCCCGATTTGTAAGCAAAGCGGAATCAAAACGGAAAGGCTGGTGCAGCCTGGGGCCTCCGCAAAATTACATAAGTGGTTTTGTGGGAATAGGAAGAACCATGCGTAAGCCATTGTGAAGTTTTGATTTCATCAAGACAAACAAAAGTAAAGCATGTGTTCTGACGAACCAAAGGGTTTTATGCCAGTTTTTGAATTTCGGCTTTCAATTTTTCAAGGATTTTCTTTTCCAGACGACTGATATAGCTTTGCGAAATCTCAAGCTTGTCAGCCACCTCTTTTTGAGTCATCTCTTTTCCTTTTGACAGGCCATAGCGCATGTCCATAATCACCCTCTCTCGCTCGGGTAAAAGGTCTATGGCAATTTTAAGCACATCTTTTTCTTCCTGATTTTCTATGTCTTTTCCAACAATATCACTTTCAGTGCCAAGCACGTCAGAGATCGTCAGTTCATTGCCATCACTGTCAGTGTTGATAGGCTCTTCCAAAGAGACCTCTTTTTTTTGCTTTGTAGATTTTCGAAGGTGCATAAGTATTTCATTTTCAATACACCTGCTGGCATAGGTCGCCATTTTGATCTTCTTTTCTCCGTCAAAAGAGGACACCGCTTTGATCAGGCCAATAGTGCCAATACTGATAAGATCCTCGGTCGGAACACCTGTATTTTCAAACTTTTGCGCGGTATAGACCACCAATCGAAGATTGCGTTTGATAAGCTCTTCCCTTGCACTTTGATCCCCTCCCGCAAGCTTGCTCGCAAGCGACTGCTCCTCTTCAACAGAAAGTTTATCAGGGAGCGTTTCACTGCCCGTGCAAATATAAAAAACATCATTTTCAATACACAATTTACTTTTTATCTTGCTCAAGAATTTCTTTAAAAAACTAAGCATTATTCACCTCACAAAACTGACGGATTCAAAAGTATGTCATACTTTATCGCATCATTAAATTTGCGGTAGGTCACCCCAACCAGAAAGTTATTAGTTTTATATTCACCCTCATTTTGTTTTATGCAAAGTCCGTCCGATGAAAATACAATCATCTTTCTGTCCTGCCCCGAGAGTGTGCCATAAGAGGTCGTATGCACATCTTTAAAAGGCAAACTTTTATCCTTACAGCCCAGCATAAGACTTTGAATTTGTTGACTTGTGAAATACTTTTCCAAACAAGATAGCGACAAAATCATAACCGGCAGACCAGTTTTCTGGTCAATAAGATTGTTGCCGGTGTCCACAAATCCATTGATGTTCAGTGTTCTGCCCGCAATCTTTAAAGAGATGTTTTTTATGTATGGCGAAATATCCCTTTTCCTTGTCAAATATTTTGCAATACTTATGATAATTGCGACATAAAATGCCACCATCAAAATAACAATACTAACCGGAAATTCACTGCTGTATCCTCTTGCCAAATGCTCAATATCCGTGCCAAACAACAGAAGTGTTACAATGCACGCCCCAACAAACAAAATGGTATAAATTAAAAGTAGCAGATAGGCAAATAAAAACTCTTTAATTCTGCTGTATTTGGCAATAATCAGCACCATCACCACCCCAACAAGAAGTTTGAGCGGCAAAAGTATTGCATTTGAAAATTGTAGAAGTGGCATAGCGCAGGCAAAAGCTGTTCCAAAGCTTGCCGACAAAAACAGCCTCCAAAATTTCGCATTAAGCTTCATTGTGGCCTTTATACACAAAAGAACAAGCATATCAATGATCAGGTTGTCAATAATGACATATTCAATATAAACTTCCATACCCAAATAATACTGTAAAAATACTTCATTATCTTGCAAAAAAAATGACAGAAAATAAAAAAATCAACACTATCTTTGCTGATAATGTTGATTTTCTTTTAATACTTTTAATAATTTATTTCTTTCTTCTTAAAAATGGTGGGAGGAGGTCGTCATCATCAATTGTAAGACGAGAGCTGAATGACTGCTGTGGTTGAGATTGCTTTTGCTCTGCTGTTGGCTCTGCAATTTTCTTTTCCTCTAATGTTTCAACAGGTTTTTGCTCAAGAGTGTTTTGCTCTGTCTGTTTTTCCGGCTCTGACTGAGAAGTTGGCTTTGTTTGAGAAACAAACTCATCACCAAAAAGCTTTATTCCTGCAGGCTTATTTTCTTGGTCATTGAGAACCGGTTTTCCGGTCAAAAACTCGGCAAATCTTGCACGATCAAACCCGCCGACAACTGTTTGTTTTGGCGCTTCTATTTGGTTTTCTTCCTTGCCATCATCAATGGCATTTTCAAACGAACTGTTAGGGAAACCTGTTGCAATAACAGTGATCATAATTCTTTCGTTGTAATTTTCATCAATGGTTGCACCAAATATGATATTTGCAGATGGATCCACAACCTCTTTGACCAAAAGCACTGCCTCATTGATCTCATCAAGTGTCAGGTCAAATCCGCCGGTTACATTGATGATAACTGCGGTTGCGCCCTCGATTGTAGTTTCAAGAAGTGGGCTTGCGACAGCCTGTTTAACAGCTTCAATATGGCGCTTGTCCCCTTTGCCTTCACCAATACCCATGTGTGCAAGTCCGCGGTTTTTCATAACTGTGCGAACATCCGCAAAGTCAAGGTTGATAAGTGATGGAGTTGCAATCAGGTCAGAGATCCCTTGAATACCCTGGCGAAGCACGTCATCAGCATACTTAAACGCATCAACAATAGGTGTTCCCTTTGGAACAACTTGCCAAAGCCTGTCGTTTGGAATAACCACAAGCGTATCCACGCACTTTGAAAGGTTTTTGATTCCAAGCTCTGCATTTTGTGCCCTTGTCTTACCCTCAAAACCAAAAGGTTTTGTGACAACTGCAATTGTCAAAATACCCATTTCTTTTGCGATACTTGCAATAACTGGCGCAGCACCCGTTCCTGTTCCACCACCCATTCCGGCAGTGATAAAGACAAGATCGCTTCCTTTAAGTTTTTCAGCAATCTCTGCACGGCTCTCTTCTGCGGCCTTTCTTCCCATCTCTGGATCGGCGCCCGCACCAAGACCACGCGTCAGTTTTTCGCCAATCTGAATTTGAGTTGTCGCATTACTCATCATAAGAGCCTGCTTGTCTGTGTTGACAGCAACAAATTTTGCACTTTTGATGTTTGATGCAATCATTCGGTTGACAGCGTTATTTCCGCCGCCACCAACACCAACAACTAAGATTTGGCAAATTGGGCTGAAGTCATTAAAATCCATATCATTTCCTCCTGATGAAGATTTATCTTAAAATTATATTGTTTTGTCCTTCCTCAAAGGCAAGTGCTGTGTCAAGCAGTCCGAACTCTGAAGAATAGTCCGGCCTTGACATATGTGGCAGATTTGGGCCAATAAACTCCACTTTTCTGCCGAGTTTTCTTGCGAGCATCTCTTTTGCGCCCTTCAAATAGTTCAGTCCACCGCCTGTGAGATAGATTGGGATATAGTCCGGGAAATCAAACTTGCACATAGCAAGGCTTTTTGTGATATAGTTTGCAATCATGGTCAACCTGTCCTCGACAATTTGATTGGTCGCGATTGCTGAATATGGAGAGATAAACTCACGTCCAGCGACCTCATAGGTATCGCTTTCACTTGCGTCCCAAGAAAGCACAACTTTTCTTTTCAAGCTTTCCGCTTCTGAGAAAGAGATTTTCAAGCATTCCGCAAGATCGCCTGTGATATAGCCACCCCCAACCGAGAAGCTTGAAAGATACAAAAGAGCATCACCACGACCAAGCATAACTGATGTTGTGATATAGCCACAGTCCACCATAATTGCGTATCTGTCGCGAACGGACGGATCAAACAGATAGAGCATTTCAGCAAGTGAAGCAGAGATATAGCCATCACAGTGCACTGAAAAACTGCCAAAGATGCTGTCAAAGAAGTCTATGAAATTATTTTCCGCCATCACATAGGATATAAACCCTTTAAGGCTGGAAGATATGCTCCCCCTTGGATTTATCACTCTTCTGCCATCGTCAAGAGTGAAATAAACTGGGCTTTGATTGATGCAGGTGTGAGTTGGATTATTTTTGAAAGTGTTTCCCGACTTATAAAGAGCTTTTAATTCAACCTCACCAATTTTGCGTTTACGATTGAAATTTATTGCAACATCTTTAGGTATAACATAGGCGAACTCACCAGGCACGCCGACATAAAGCCTGTCGATTTTACTGCCATACTCAATCTCTGCATTAGACAGCGCCAAACCAACAGCCATCTTCACCTCTTCAGGCTCTAAAAATTCGCCATTTTGAAAACCTGCATAGTCCGCCTCACCTTTGGCTTTGATGTTAAAGGTATTGTTGACACCTCTTGAGCCAACAACAACAGTCAAAGAAGCTGAGCCTATATCCAAAATTGCAACATCATTTCTTAACATTTTAGTTTCCTTTTTTAAGCATAACAAAGATGCTATACTCTCACTTGATATCAAAATTATAACTCAAATAAAAAGCGGTTGTCAAACAAACCGCAATTAATTATTTATATTTTTTACATAATTTTTATGATTTTTTGTGTTTTTTCAGCCAAAAACGTTAAAATAAAGCAATTTTCACGTCATTTTTGATGCTTATTTTATTTTGTAAGCTTAATCATTTGGTTTTTCTGGCGAAACAATAACAATCTTAGTTGTGCTGTCGTTTGGATTAAAGTTACGAAGCACTTTAACCGTCACCTCATCCAGCCTTGTGATATAAAAAGAGTCCTGACTGATTTGGCTTAAATACACATGCACTGCATAGGCAATCTTCTCTTTAACAAAAGATGCACCTTGAATAATGAATGTGCCAGCATTGTCTTTACCCTCTTGCACAGCTCTCCATTTAAGCGTTATATACTCAAATTTATTTATGTCATCATAACCCAATATTATGTCAGACATAACACTTATATCTGTTTCCCCTACAGCATAGATTCCATCTATAATAGCGGTCAGTTTATTGGCAAAGACTTTGTTGTTTATAAACTCGCCAACTTCCCCACAAAGTTCAAGCTTTATGCCGCTTACAGTTGGCAATCTGTCCAGTCCAAAGTCAGCCAAATTTGCCTCAGCCTGCACGTCAACACACTTAAGCTGCTCATCATAGACCTCATAAAATCCTTCATCATTTAAAACTTTAAACACAGGTTTTCTTTCATAGACATAAATTGTCACAGTGCTTGGGAAGGTCCTGACAATTTTAAACTCGCCATAAGGATAGTGCTTTTCAAGTTTATCCTCTGCCTGTCCATAGTTGCGAAAGACTATATTTTCCCCCGCCTTAATGCCAGAGTTTTTTACAACCTCATCTTTATCAAGCACATACGCCTCAACATGGGCTCCGCTTTCCACGATTTCAACATTGACAGTTCTGACATTGAATAAAGTGCCAAAAACAACCATCAGCAAAACAAATACGCCAATGATAGAAAACGTTATGATTAAGTTTCTTTTTACTCTGCTCATAGTCATTCCTTCAAAAATCAACTATAATCATTATAAATATATTTTTGCTGTTTGACTACCAATTTACGCAAAAAGTTGAAAATTTATTTATTTTTGATATTTTCGCACTATGTCTGCACCAAGATATCTGAGTTTTTCCTCGAATTTATCATACCCACGGTCAATGTATCTCACATTTTGAACAATTGTCTGGTCAGATGTAGTAAGTCCTGCCAAAACAAGTGCAGCCCCACCGCGAAGGTCATAGGCAGACACTTCTGCCCCATGCAGTGCTGAAACACCGCGAACTATTGCCATACTGCCCTTTATGGTGACCTTAGCCCCCATTTTCACAAGCTCTGGCACGTGTTTAAAGCGAGTTTCAAACAAATTCTCTGTTATCACGCTTATTCCATTTGAAATGGTCTGCATGGCAAGAATTTGCGCCTGTAAATCTGTTGGAAATCCGGGAAACGGCTGTGTTTCAATTGACGGACAACTTACTGGCCGAGTTTTGCATTCAAGGGTTATACTTTCACCGTCATAATCAATATCACAGCCCGCATTTCTCAGTTTATTCAAAAGAGCATAAACATCTTGATAGTTAACCTTCTCAAGCCTTATTTTCCCCCTCGTCATTGCAGCGGCAATCAGATAAGTCCCAGCAATTATTCTGTCCGCAATTGGCCGATAGCTTCCCCCACCAAGTTTTTTCACCCCAACAATTGTTATAGTGCTTGTCCCAGCTCCAAAAATTT
>JAFSVX010000065.1 GCA_017444785.1 Clostridia bacterium | reverse complement strand
TGAACCTACGAGTGCGAGAGTCAAAGTCTCGTGCCTTACCGCTTGGCGACACCCCAATATATTTTCATGTAATCCTCACATCAACATTAAAAACAAATCCAATTTTATTAAATTATATCAATAAGTTGATAAGAGAGAAACCCTGGGACAGCAGATTGGGATAAATTTTAGATTTTAGGCAAAGGGGATAAATTTTCATTATACTTTTGTATATGGAAATTTCTGCCCAAAGCATAAAACTTAAATTTGCCCAAGATGCGGTGATTAGGTCCGACGGGCAAGCCCGCCGGAACATATTCCTGGGGTGAGTAGTGGGGCTCGAACCCACGACCTCCAGGGCCACAACCTGGCGCTCGTACCAACTGAGCTATACCCACCATGGCTTTTATGGTGTGCCTGAAGGGATTCGAACCCCTGACCCTCGCCTTAGAAGGGCGATGCTCTATCCAGCTGAGCTACAGGCACAGATAATTGGAGCGGGTGATGGGAATCGGACCCTCGTCGCAATTCGCCATTTTCCACTCATTTTTGATTTGCAATCAAAACTTCGTTTTGCAGTCGATTGCTCCTCTCCCCATAAAATCACTATCGTAATTTTTCGGGGTACCCCTTTATTTGTTGCGTGGGCCATTCCCATAATCAACAAATACAAGAAATAATTGGAGCGGGTGATGGGAATCGGACCCACGCAACCAGCTTGGAAGGCTGGGGCTCTACCATTGAGCTACACCCGCACGTCACCACTCAAACTCAACTTCGATTTATTTTGCTTTCGCAAAATTTCATCTTGGTAATCGTTTGGTGTCTCCTTTTCCCATAAAATCACTTACGTAATTTTCTGGGAGTTTTAAAAATTGATAAATAATACACTTTTAAGTAAATATTATCTGTTACATCAATTTGCATATATCAACATGCTTAAAAATAATACCACGACAGAAAGGTAATGTCAATAAAAAAATGACTTTTTTCTTAATTTTTAGCAAATTCTTTTTTATATAAACTTGCAAATATCTTTTAAAGATGATAAAATACATATGTTTACAAACAAGCGAGTGTGGTGAAACATATAAAGTTGAGTTACAATTTAATAATTAAGCGAGTGTGGTGAAATGGAAGACACGCAAGGTTCAGGTCCTTGTGAGAGCAATCTCGTGCAGGTTCAACTCCTGTCACTCGCACCAAAAATAAATTCAAGCATTACTGTAATGCTTGAATTTATTTTGTGATGACTGAAGTTGCCCAAACATTTCAGTCGTGCTTAGTAATGTTATAAATATTGAACTATTTGCGATGAATGTAAAGCAGTAATTTTGGATGGATTTTTGAATTTAGGCAAAACAAACAGGTTCCCAATAGAATGATTTCATTGGCGGTTCTGTTTGTAAAGCATAAAACAAAAAGATGTCAAAAGTACGAGTATTGTTGGCGCCGGTTCGGTAGAGAGGCGCAATAAAATTGTTTAACTCCTGTCACTCGCACCAAAGAAAAATGAAAGCGTTATTGCTTTCTTTTTTGTTAAATAATATTTTATTTGACTTATTCTTAGTTTATTTCTTATAATAGTTAATAAGAGGATAATATGGCAACGTTTTATGATGAAATTTATGAATTGAAAAATGTGCTGAGAAAAGGCTGGATGCACTATGGTGTAACAAGCGAGCATGATAGGTATGAGAGTGATGCAGAGATGAAGTGTGTGAAAAGACTTGCAAAGAACTATCATTTGCCAAACATTTTAAAGCTTTGGGAAGAGTTTGAGAAAAAAGAAAGCAAAGAAGCTATATTTGTTCAAGAAATGGACAGGTTTGATGCGATTAAGCAGAGTAAAATCTATGCAGAGAAGTATAATAAGCCGGAAATTTTTGAAGATTTTTCATCAAATAATCAAGAGATAGCTGATAAATATAAAAAGTATTTATAATTGAGGGGAAAATGATAAAAATTAAAATTGCCTGTGTGGGCGGGATAAAAGAAAAGTTTTTTACTGATGCCATTGATGAGTATAAAAAGCGTCTTGGTCGCTTTTGCACACTTTCGGTTGTTGAGGTTGAGGAAGAGAGCAGACAGCAAAACATTCAAAAGAAAATTGACATTGAAAGTGAAAGACTTTTGAGCGTTTCAAGTGGCAGTCTTGTTCTGCTTGACAGAACCGGACAAATGGTCTCAAGCGAAGACCTTGCGCAGTATTTGAAGCAGTCACAAACTGGTGGAGTCAGTGAAGTCACATTCATTATTGGTGGAAGCAATGGTGTGAATGAAAAATTAAAAAAGGCATGTGGCAGGGTAATTTCTTTTGGCAAAATCACATTTCCGCATCAACTTTTCCGCGTGGTGCTTCTTGAACAAATTTATCGTGCGTTCACCATCAACGCCGGCATGCCATATCATAAATAGAAGTTGAAATTATATAATCAAATTAATTCAGGAATTAAGTTCTTGAATTTTTTTTTGTTTTTATGGATACATAATTTTATTTATATTGTTCAAAACTATGAACAAAAGAAGGTGATAAGATATGAAAAGGTTGAAAAGGGACAGGGTGAAGCGTGGAAGAATTGTGCTGTCTGCAATACTGACAATTGCACTTTCTCTTTTGTCGCTTGGATTCGGCGGATATTTGGGTTATGTGACGCTGAATATAAACTATATAACTATTGGCACCATGACGGGTGAAGTCGGTGGGCTTTTGGTTGTGTCTGACTTTTTCATATTCTTTGGCGTGATTGGTCTTGGAATTGCTATGAAAGAAATCTTTATTGCTCACAAAAACGAGGAAAAATTTTCCGCCTATAAGGGTGCGCTTTATTCATCTATTGTTTTCTATTTGATTATTGCAATCATCTCGGTTGTGGGCGTGGTTTCCTCTTTTGTAAGCTTTATTCCGTCAAATTTTACTTGGGCTATTGTTGGGCTTGGGACTTTGTCTTTGGTGCTTTCAGGTGGTTGCTTTTATTTGGTTTTCAGAGAGCTGAAAGACCACAAGAAAAACATGAGGAGACTGAGTGGTGATAATCAATTTGTCAACTTGGATTTATCGGCTGGAGAAATCAGAAAATTTTCTGATATGCGCGAAACTGAAAGGTTAAAAGCTGATGAGCGGAATTTGGGAAAGTCTGCAAATCGTGGCAGAGAAAATGATAGTAATAATTCGGCATATATCAAAAATTGTAGTGGTAGCGAATTTGATGTAAACAATAGTCAACAGCAAGGTGAAAATCTTGACTTGACACTTGCAAAAGCGGTTTTGGAGCTGAATAAGTATCATGAAGGAAGGTCTTCAAAAGAAAGGATATTAAGGGCTGATGTGGGTGAAAACGGTGCAGGTCATGGTGATTTGGGAATGGTCGACTTTGAGGAACTTGCGGTCAACCTTATGCAACTTGAAGAGCTTAGAAAGGCTGGGCTTATCAACGACCAAGAGTATCAAACACTGAAGAAAAGATGTATAACCTAGGTGTCATACTGAGCGAAGTGCGAAGCACGAAGTCGAATGTATCTGTCAATATAAAAAACAGGATAGACCAATTCGATTTCGCTGACTCTTCACTCAGGGTGACAGGATATACTGTGTCATACCGAGAAAATTGATTTTTTGAAACTTAATCAATTTGCGAGTGTATCTGGCTGGAGTAACTGCTTGTCTTTGTCAGATATGCTCGTTTTTTTGATTAAACGTTGTAAAATCAAAAAACTCGATATGACAAAAAAAGGATAGACCCGTTCGGCTACGCTCATGGTGACACATAATAATTAAGTGCTAAATAAAGAGATGTACTTTATAAAGATTTTGTTATTATTATCTATATTTTCTTCAATTTGCTTGATTTGTAAAAATTGATTTTGATATAATTTAATCAGTTTATACGAAAGGAGTAAATTATGAGAAAGTTTTTCAAAGATTTTAAAGCATTTATAAGTCGTGGAAATATCATTGATCTTGCTGTCGGCGTTATCATAGGTGGTGCGTTTTCTGCTATTGTAACCGCGCTTACAAACAAAATTATTATGCCACTTATCAATTGGGCGCTCTCTGCTGGTGGAAATGGCCTTGAATCCGCCTATACATTTTTGAAGAAGGTCTATACCGACGGTGAGCTTGACCTTACAAAAAGCATTTATATCGATTGGGGTGCATTTATCACGGCAATAATTGATTTTATACTTATTGCGCTTGTGCTGTTCATCATTTTAAAGGCTGCAATGAAGAGCAGTGAGCTTTTGAGAAAAGGCGCTGATGAGATAAAAAAATCAAAACCAAATAAAGAAGAAAAGGCAGAGCTTAAGGCACGTGGCGTAAGCAAAAAAGATAGAGCTGCATATAAAGCAGCCCTTGAGGAGCTCCGCAAAGAAAAAGCTGATGCAAAGGCAAAAGAAGAAGCCTCAAAGCCAAAACCTGAAACTGACAGTGACGTTTTGAAAGATATTCGTGATCTTTTGAAAGCTCAGGCTGAGAAAAAATAGTGATATGAAAAATCCACACAAAATTGTGTGGATTTTTGTAAATATGTTAAATAAATGATATAATGTTTTGAAATCAATAATCTAATTTGTTAGGCGATTTGATATTTGTATTATATAATTTGATTATAAAGGAGACAAAAATATGAAAAATAAGAAAAGAGTTATTTTGTTTTCAATCTTGGCGTGCCTTGCTGCTACGCTTGTTTTGGTTGCTCTTTTTATGCCAATGGTGAGAATTGTTGCGCATGCACCTGACGATGCAAAGACGGTTGTATTTGATAAACCGGTAAGTTTTCTTCAATATCTCAAAGAAAATCCATTTGTTTTCACGGCGGCAGAAGGAGTATATTTTAATGCAGATGGCCCAATTTGGATGAGCACAACATCAATACTTCTCAACTTGCTTGTTGGTGTTTTTGGTGTGGCTATGTTTGTGGTTTGCATTCTTGAAATCATACTCTGCGCCAAAGATAATTTGGCAATAAAAAATAATGTGCTTGCTAAGAAAATTTCGCTTTTCACTGGTTGGCTGACTCTTTGCGTTGGAATCTTTGCTTTTGTTTCTTTTATGGTTACGACAATGCTTTCAAATGGCTATGCAGAGTTTTATTCAATAGTTGAAGTGTTTATGCTTATGGGTATAGGCCTTGCTGTGATAGTTTTGGCACATTTGACAGGCAAAAGACAGAAAGAGCAGGCACAAAGCAAACTCAAAAACAGTCTTGGCTTTGCCTTGATTGGTCTTTTCTCACTTGCTTGTTTTGCATTTGCCTTTATTCCTCAATATTCCGAGTATTTTATGGCAGAGGCGAACTCTATGTGGCAGGTGGCATCACAAGCTGTGGAGCTTGAAAAAGTGGCAAGAATTACAGAAATGTCTGGAACATATCCATTTGGATTTGCTCAGTGGGCTATCATTTTGCTTGGAGTGGTTACTGTATTTTTGTTTATCTATTCGCTGATTGGATTTATACTTGCACTTGCTGGCAAAAAGACAAATTGGCTTTCATCAAGAGTGAAACGTTGGAGCATGGTTTTTCTTGTTGTCTATACAATTTTGTATGTTTTGATTTTGGCGCAACATGCGGTGATGAATAGCACATTTATTATATTTGATGAATTTGAAACATTCAAATTTCTTACACCACAATTCTTTGCGCTTATGTTTGCTCCACTTTTGCCATATGCCATCAGCACTATGATTTCAGTGAACAAAAAGAGTAGGAAATAAAAAAACATTTTGAAATACAAACAAAATATGATATAATACAATTAGTAGTAAAATTAAAGGGGTGAGTTATGAAACAAAAAGTAACGTTGCATGTTCCAACAGCTCAGGAGCTTTGGTTCAGGGAAAAATGTATGTCAGATCCGTTGACCATGGAATATAATGCCGGATATGATGTGTCGTATGAGGGATACCACCGTGACACAGGTTGCATTGATTTTCCAGAATATAAGTGGCAAGATTGGGCGGAGACTAAGCTTACTAATCCAAACTTCTTCTATGCTTATATCCTTGATCAGACAACCGGGAATTTTGTTGGATACTGTAATTTTAATAAAAACCCAGAAACTGGTAAGGCAACGATGGGTATTGTGATAAAAAGTGAATTCCATGGGAAAGGTTATATGCGTCCTGCAATGGAACTTTTGCTTGAAAAAGCTAAAGAAAAAGGCGTGAAAACCTTGACAGACACTGTTCCTGAAACAAGAGAACATGCACTTAAAGTCTTTTTTGACCTTGGATTTGAAAAGGTTGGGGAGTTTATGTCCAAAAAATTTGACCAACCAGAAGTTGTGGCAGAGATTGAAAGAAGGATATAAAGAATTTGTTTATAAATAAACGATTATGGTATAATCATTTTAAAGGAGAAAAATCATGAAAAAGATTTTTGCTGTATTTATGTTGATGACTTTGGTGCTTGCAGGCTCGCTTACCTTTGCAGGCTGCGCTAGTGTTGTGCCTGGGGCGTGGACAAAACTTAAAGTTGACGGCGGGTTGGTGGTCTATACTGCTAATATGTATTCATCAGGTGGCCCTGCAATTGTGTATTACGAAAATCCTGATGATGCCACGGGTGACAGATACTATGTTAACTGTGCAATTTCAATAAGTTTTTATCCAAGAATTATGGGTAAAGATGAAAGAAATGGAGAAAATACAACAATTGTAGACTTGTCAGAGAAGCAAGCTATGAGTTTTTCTGTAAGCAAAACTAGTGAAATCTATTCGCCAGATAAATCAGTTTATTTAAACGGTGAAAAACTTACACCAGAAACAAATGGTTCGAGTGATGGTGAATATCTTAAAATTATGTTTTTTGACAATCTGAAGCTTAAACGAGGCAACCCAGGTGGCCATGAGAACAATGTGATAAATGTGATTGAATATAAATAGTAAAATTACTGAGTGTTTGGGTGAATTTGAAAAAATAATAACAAAATAAGGATAGAGTAATATTCCTATTTTTATTTATTTTTAATATATGGGGTTCTCGCCATAAAATTTACAAAGAAAAACAACCTGATTTTAGATTGTTTTTTTTGGTGGGTCATCGGGGGCTCGATCGTCGAAATTCGTGCTTTATTTTGCTTGTTTTTCTTCGAAAAAACTGCGCTTTTGCTTACGCACGATTTCTCCTCTCCCCATAACAAAATAGATATTTCGTTCTGGGGACCCCAAAGAATGCGGGGTTCTCGCCATAAAATTTACAAAGAAAAACAACCTGATTTTAGGTTGTTTTTTTTGGTGGGTCATCGGGGGCTCGAACCCCGGACCGCCTGATTAAGAGTCAGATGCTCTACCAACTGAGCTAATGACCCACACCAAGTTAACATGAGTGCTAACGTGAATTATTATAACACAAAAATATAAAAATGCAAGAAAAATTTTGATTTAATTAAAAATTTTTTCTAAATATTTAAAATTAACTAGAAAAAATATTTTGTTGTGTTATAATATGAAAGAATTATGACATCAGAGAGAGGTTTATGGTAACTTATATTTTATCTCAGGTTTTTGTTGTTATAGCGATGGGGTTTCTTGGAACATCGTATTTTGTCAAGAACAAGAAAGTCATTTTGATTTTGAATTTTTTTTGTTCAATATTTTTTGCTCTTGAATATTTCTTTCTTGAGGCCTATACTGCGGCAATCGTCAATCTTATAAGCCTTATCAGAATCCCTTGGTTTTATTTTGATGAAAAATTCCAAAAGAATGATTATGTTTCGTTGTTCGTTGTCAGTGCAATTGTCATCGGTTGTGGCATATGGACTTACAGAATTTGGCCGGATAGCTTAATAATAATTCAAGGAGTTATGTTTACCTATTCGATTTGGCAGAAAAATGTTGCGGTTTACAGGTGGATTGCTCCATTTTCAAGCGCTTTGTTCGTGTTTTATGATATAATGTATAAAAATATTTTGGGTATCGTCTTTGAGTCATGTTTGCTGGTTGTTGCGGTTATTGCGCTTATAAAGATGTATGTTTCACAAAGAAATAAACCAAGTGAAAATGTGGAAATCAAACAATAGGTTTTACATAATTTAAAATAAAAAATGATAAAAATAGATTGAAGATAATTTAAAAGGCAGGAGAAAAAGCATGAAGACAGTTTTAATAACAGGTGCGGCAAGGGGAATTGGAAAAGAAATTGCCCTTGAACTTGCAAAAGAAGGATATAATATTGTTTTGAATTTCAACAAAAGTGAAGAGCAGGCAAAAGAGGTTGCTGATAAGATCAGTAAACTTGGTGCAAGGGTGCTTATTTGTCAGGCAGACGTCAGCAAGCCTGAAGAAGTGAAAAAATTGGTCGGTGGGGCCGTTTCAGTTTTTGGAAAGATTGATGTGCTTGTAAATAACGCCGGAATTTCACTTTATAAGCTTTTAATTGATAGCAGTGATGCAGAAATTCAAAATGCAATTCAAACCAACCTTAATTCTGTGATTTTTATGTCAAGAGAAGTGGTGAAAAATATGCTTCAGTTTGGTGGTGGAAAGATCATAAATATTTCTTCAAAGTGGGGAATTGTTGGAGGCAGTGGTGAGTCTGTTTACAGCGCTGCGAAATCTGGCATTATTGGTTTTTCAAAAGCACTTGCAAAAGAGGTTGGATTTTCTGGCATAAATGTCAATGTTGTTGCACCTGGTGTGATTGAAACTGATATGATAAAAAATCTCAGCATGCAGGATAAAAAAGAGCTTGAGAGCCAAATAGCTCTTGGCAGAATAGGGCAACCTTCGGATGTGGCAGGTGTTGTCAAATTTCTTGCAAGTGATGAGGCGTCTTACATAACCGGCCAAGTCATTGAAGTTGACGGTGGTTGGGGAGTTTAAAACTGTAAATACAATACGTTGATAATATAGTAAAAAAAGTACTATGTCAGATATGGGGGGGGTATATGTGACATAGTACTTTTTGTAAATTAAAAACTTATGCTTCGTTCTGACTTTATTTTTGATTTGATTGTTCTTCTGCATTTTGTTTCTTTTGATCAGGTGAACTTAAAACAACTTGGTTTTGATCAAATATTATTGCATTTGGATATAAAGTTTGTAAATATTCAATTCTCTGCTTAACTTCCGCTTCACTTCCTTGCATTATTTCACAATCTGTTGAAAGTTGTAAGCCATTTATAAGTTGTGGTGGAATACCTCCAGGAATTGCAAGCCAACCATATGTATGTTTATAATGACCTTCATATTTTTCATGCATATTTTTGCCACCTGGAGACATTGGTTCAATTATTTGATCATAAAGTTTTCTTATACCAGATGAATATTTCTTATTTAATTCTTCTTCTGTTAAAATAGATTTTTGATGTTCATATTCAAAAAAATCAACTTTTGAAAGTTCTTGCATAAGAGGATTTTTTTCATCAAAGTATAAAAAACACTGAGCTTTATTTATTGCATGCCAACTTCTAATTAATGTATCAGTTGGTACATCTCCGGTTTTTGGTGATATTCTGCTTGCAAAAGCACATAAAAATCCTTCATTTGCACTTTCTTCTTTGCCAAACCATTCACTTGCAAGTATGCCGCCAACAGAAATACCTCTTAAAGTATCCATGTTAGGTTTACATCTATGACAAATTTGTCCTTCATACAATTTTACTTTGCCATTTTCAATTTGCATAGGATGAATTGTTGTTTCTTCTTTTAATCCTTTGCCATTTGCTCTTTCATATAGTTCGATAATTTTTTGTTCAAATGCTTGTAAAATTTTAAATTCTTCATCAGAATATTTAACGCCATATTTTAAATCTGTAAGCATACTAAATTGAGCATTTTCAATTGTTTCAATATTTTTCCCAACAATTTTTGTCTTATTTGTATTAAAATATTCTTTTATTTCTTGTAATCTCATGTAAACCCTAG
>JAFSVX010000064.1 GCA_017444785.1 Clostridia bacterium | reverse complement strand
TATCATATTGTTTTGGGTTTTAAAAGTCTTTTTTGAAAAATTTTTCATATTTTTTAATAAAAAGACTAAAATTACAAGCGTATTGTGAAAAAATTTGGTGCTATGATATAAAATTTTTGATTTTACCCTAATAAAAATATATTTATTTACATTTTAGCCACAAAAATGTTGTGTTTTTCTTATTGTTGTTATATAATAAAAATATAATAATTTAAGAAGTGAGGATGTTTTATGTTTACTTTTAACACAAGTTTACTTTCAACAGCGATTATAAGCCTGTTTATGCTTGCAATCATTTTGGGCTTTATATTTGGCTGGATCAGAGGGTTTTCTAAATCGCTTGTAAGATTTTTCATGGTGCTTGGTATGGCTGTGCTTGCTTTCTTTGTTGTGCCAGCGCTCACCAATGCAATACTTAAAGCGGATATTTCAAATTGGAATATCAATATAAACGGGATACAAGTTATCACTCTTGAGGATTTGCTTGGCGACCTGTTAAGGAAAATTCCTGTTGTTGAGGATTTGATACATGCAAGTCCAACACTTGAGGCTTTCATTAAATTCTTGCCATTTATGATTGCAAACGTTGTTTTGTTTGTTGTGTTCTTCTTTGCATTCAAATACGTTTCACTTATAATCTATTGGATTATTGCTGGCGTATGCTTCAGCAAAAAGAAAATGGAAGGCAAAGACAAACATAAATTCATTGGCGCAGTAATTGGTGCAGTTCAAGGACTTTTGATTGCTTGTGTATGCTTTGTCCCTGTATTTGGTATTGTGGATACCGCGCAACCTGTGATTCAAGCGGCCATTGCAGAGAATGCGGCTGCGGAAGAAGAGGCAGAAGGTGCCCCTGAAACAGTGGCTTATGATGTTTACTATGCAGAAGAAGAGCATGATGAGACAGAGGAAACTGAAAATAATAACAAGATGATTGAAAGAGTTGAAAAAGCTGCGACAGAGGTTGACAAATATACATCTGCATTTAACAATACTTGGATCATCAAAGTTTTAAACTCTGTTGGTGTCAAGAAATTGTCTGTCAGCATGTTTGACAAGTTGACAACTATTTCAAGTGGAAATATCACATACAGCATAAGAAGTGAAGTAAAATCTGTGGCAAATGTTGTTCCTCAATTCAAAGAGATTTTGGAAAGCGGGTTTGATATGGAGGACAACAAATGTATTGAAAAAATACAAAATGCTGCAAACAAACTTTGTGATGACGAAGTGTTTGGCAACATCATCAAAGAGGTTGTCCCTTATGCTTCTGATAAATGGTTCAATAATGAAAAGTTCTGCAATATCAGAAAGCCAAATATTAGCAATGTCGCTGTTGCAAAATTGTTTGATAGTATGCTTTTGAAACTTTCAACTGATGAAGGTAAAAATGTGCAAAATGATATGAATGTATCATTTGATATCCTTAAAATGTGTAATGATGCTGACCTGATTAAGACAATGAATGACGGCGGGGATATGATGGACGTCTTTACTGCTGAAGAAAACAAAAACCTTATAGCTGATATTATTGGAAAAGCCCTTGAAAGCAATACTTTGAAAGCTGTTATGCCAGATCTTGTGAATGTTGGACTTGATGTGATCTATAAGGCGATTGATGAAAGTGCAACACCTGCAAAAGTAACAATCGTTGCTGAAAACATAATTTGGGATCAAACAACAGATGAAGGCGGAAATGTCAACATTGGTGAAAAAAAGAGAATTCAAACAATCTTTACAAATCTTATAAAAATCTTTGCAGATGTTAAGGATGCAGAAGATCCACTTGCAGTTCTTGATTTTGAACTTATGGGTGAAACATTCGACCTCTTAAGAGATTCGCAGATTTTCAAAGATGGTAAGAAAGGGGAAGTTGTTATAACAAGCGTTTCAAAAGATTTGATTGAAACATTGTTTGATTCAACTTTGCTTGGTGAGGATACCACAAGATTGGAAGGATTCAAAAATGCACTTCTTAATGTTTGGGACAATCCTGATGTAAGCTTGAAAGAAACATTTGTTGCACTTAAAGATGCAATTGAGCTTGCAAGGTCGCTTGAAGATCTGAATAATTTGAACCTTGATAATCTTGGTGATATCGTTGAAACTCTTGCAAATAATGATGTTTTGAAAGATGTTGTTACTGAAATCATAGGTGATACTGAAACACTTACCGAAATGGGTATTCCTGAAAACGTTGCTGCAGTTGTCAGCGACACACTTACAAACGTAATCAATCAAGATTATGAAGAGGGTGAGCTTGCAAAAGAAGTTGAAGCGCTTGTTGAAGTCTATGACATAGCAAGTCAAGTTCTTTCAGTCGAAGATGGTGAAAAGGTTGACATTACTGCAGAAGATGCAAATAAATTAGTTGACAGTCTTGCTTCATCAAGTGTGATTCTCGATCTTATAACAGAGGCTAACCAAGATGAGGAAAACACAACATATTCTGATCTTGGAATTGCAGATTCGCTCAGTGATGAAACAAAGACAGCAATTGAAAATGCACTTCAAGCAAATCAAGACCTTACTGAAACTGATGAGGGATATGAAAACAAACTTACTGAGGATCAACTTGCTGCGCTTAAAGCACTGTTCGGTATTACCAATGAAGAGGCTGGGGAATAAAACCGACAAAGCTTAATTCAAAATAAAAAATGGTTTAACACGATTGTTAAACCATTTTTTATTGCTTAAATAAATCTAAACATACAAATCAATGTATAAGTCATCATATAAATTTAAATATAAAAAATTAAACTTTCTGTTAAATTTAAAACTTTCTGTGAAGCAGGGCTTCAGCTTTTTTACTTCCGATTGAGCCAAAGAAATCACTGTAAATCTTTTGCAGTGCAGGGTTTTGATGGGCTTTTCTTTTGGTACATTTGACCTCTATGTCATAAAGTCCATTTGCCCTTGCAGAAAGTATTTCATTTTTATTCAGGTTTGCTTTTACTTGTGGTTGGCCGGGGCCACCAATGCAACCGCCCTCGCAAGCCATAACTTCAATAAGGTCGTATTTGTGAGGATCTTTTTTAAGCTCATTCATGACTATATTTACATTTTTCAGCCCCATAACCACTGCTATATTGACGTTTTTATCTCCAAGCTTGATTGTTGCTCGCTTGATCCCGTCAAGGCCACGCACGGCATTATATACAAGCGAACGTGCATTTTTGTTTGAGAGCAGGTCATTTGAAGTTCTGAGGACCGCCTCCATAACTCCACCGGTGTTCCCAAAGATTGCGCCCGCTCCTGTGGCACTGCCGAAAAAGTCATCAAATTTACTTTCTTTTAAGTTTGCGAAATCTATGTTTGCAGTTTTTATGACTTTTGCAATCTCGGTCGTGGTGATTGCAAGGTCCACATCATATCCTTTTGCTGAGTTTTTACAGCTCAGCCTTTCAACTTTTTTTGCAAAGCAGGGAACTATTGAAACGATAAACATATCAGTTGACTTTATGTTGTGAACATCTGCAAAATAGGTGTTTAAAAGCGAGCCAAACATTTGCTGTGGGCTTTTGCAAGTGGAAAGATTTTTGACATATTCAGGATACATCTTTTTTGCAAAACCAACCCAGCCCGGGCAACAACTTGTGAACATTGGAAGATTTTTGTTTTCTTCAAGGCGAGTTTTAAACTCGTTTGCCTCTTCCACGATTGTAAAGTCTGCGGCGCTGTTCATATCAAAAACTTTATATGCGTCAAGGTCTTTAAGTGCGCTTATAAGTTTGCCGATGACATTTGTGCCGGTGCAAAATCCAAACTCGTCCCCGAGTGCCACGCGGACAGATGGGGCGATAAAGAAGATTACCTTTAAGGTCGGATTGTTTATTGCGCTGACAAGCATGTTTATATCATTGCTGTCTTCATCAAATCCTGGGAACAGTGGAGCCCCACATATTTCACAGATATTTTCGCGAAGTGGAGCGTAATTTTTGTCATCAGAATATACCAAATTGCACTTTTTGATATCTATCTTTTTTTCCTGAAGAATATGCGCGCAACTTTCACAAAGGTTGTATGAAAATAATTGTTTTTTCTTATTTTCCATAAAATACCATATTTCGCCTTTTTCTTGAATACAATTATTTTACAAAAGAAAAAATTTTATGTCAAATGAATTTGACTGTATGAAAAATCATAAAAAGTGCAAAAACATGGAAAAATACAGGAAAAAACTGAAAATTTCACGAAAAAATTTTCAAAAATAGATGATTTTTAGTTTTTTGTATGCTAATATATAAGTAACAATAAGTTTTTTTGTTGACTTTGCAGGGGAATAAAGATGAAAAGAGAGCATTTCACCACATTTTTACAAGATAACATACTCTCTATGTTCACAGGCTCAGAAATCGTTGGGGAGGAGGAGTCTGGTCCAAGAGATGCTTGCGTTGCGCAAGGTACTGGTGGGGCCCTTTTGGTCAAATTTGATAAAGAAGATGATTACCGTTTTGTTGTAAAACGTGTTCAGCCTTTTAAAAACTTTGAAATTTCACTTGTAAAATCAATCATTGATGAGATGCAAAATATATACAGAGCAGGACTTGAAAGGGCGTATATCCATGGACTTGAAAGTTCTGTTATTCAGCGCGCAATTTGCAAAGCACTGTCACCTTCTGGCCACAGAGCACTCGAAAAAGTGCTCTCACTTGTAACTGCATGGAGTCTGAGGACTTATGAGGGAAATAAAGCTAAATTTGGATTTATCATAACCAATAGGAAAGCGCCAAAAGATATTAACCCAAACATGAAAATCACTCAAATTTTGAGGCAGGATTTTATCGCGCTAATTTCAGACGGAATCCACACAGGTATCGAGGTTTCTTCTGACGGCTATTTGGTTGGCTATCAATCTTTCACAAAGCAGGTGAAGGAAGATTTGCTGACACCATATGAATATCTCAATCTTGCAGCACTTTGCACCGGCAGTAAAGTTGGTGTTGGGCTCAGCGTTGACGGAGATATACTTGTTTTTAAAAATAAACAACTCTTATTCGCAAAAAGAAACGGCGCTTGGGTTTGCTTCTCTCACGAGGAAATCATTGGAAAGCTTGCAGAGCGCAGTGGTGAAGTTGAGGAACTGCGCCGTGCAATTTATCTTTCAGCGCTTGACACATCTTTTGCAAGAAATGGTGGGTGCTTGGTGCATGTCAACAATAACGACAAATTTAATGTGCTTAAACATATAAGCCCTGCGGATATCCTTTTTAAAGAGGGCTATGACTTCAAAATGCAAGAGGCAATCAATCAATCACTTTTCAGAAGTGCTGATGAGCAAGAGGAAGATTATGAGGCTTATGAAGAGTTCTTGAAAGAGGAAAGATGCAGTAAGTCTGCGGCGCTTATAAAGATAATAAATGGACGCAAATTTCAAGAGCTTTCAAGGAAATTACGACAAGAGTTGATTGCAATTGATGGCGCAACAATCATTGACTATGAGGGCAACATTATGGCTGTTGGAGCCATAATCAAGATTGAGGCAGGAAGCACCGGTGGTGGACGTCTTGCCGCCGCAAAAACACTGTCCAACTATGGAGTGTCAATGAAAATCAGCAATGACGGACGCATTGAAGGCTTCAGAATGGACAGGTCTAAATTGAGGGTTAAACCTATATTTGTGATAGGATAAATTGTCAAATTTATCCTATCACAAGCGATATAAATCACGGAGTGATTTACGATATGTTGCTGACGCAATGATATATATTACATAAGTAATACGCTATGCGACCAAAGTCGCGAGAGGGATTTATATCATATCGTATTTTGTATAGCAAAATATATCGTATGCGGAGCATGTATCAAGTGCAAAGCACTATCGCAAAAAGTAGAGGGAACAATATGGATAAAAAAGTAAATAATGTGCGTGATATGGCTCTGCAGCTTACTGTAGAAATTACAGAAGTTTGTGATAGTATAAAAGGCAGAGGTGTCTATACAAATCAATTGATGAGAGCATGTTCGTCGATAGGTGCAAATGCTTATGAGGCAAAATACGCTCAGAGTAACGCTGATTTTATAAGTAAGCTTGAAATATCACTGAAAGAGTGTTATGAAACTGAGTATTGGTTGGAAGTCCTATTTAAAATTGGTGATTTAAGTGAAAATATTTATAAAAAACTATTAAATGAATGTGGAACAATAAGATTTAAATTGATAAAATCATTGAAAACAGTAAAGGGTAAATAAAAAAGAACGCATCAGCGTTCTTTTTATTTTAAAGATAATATTTGATAGATAAATAACGATTTTAAATTCAAGAATGATATTGATTGTGAAAATAGCTTTTTAAATTTAATATAATTGTTTAGCATTATAATCTTTTAATCTCGATGCCGACAACGCCGTATTTGGCTTGGTCTTCTTGGCTGTAGTATTTTGCCATATCATTTGGATTTGCGGTTTCATTTTCACCATAGCCAAGTGAGATTTTATCAAAATGTTTGTAAAGCTCGGCAAAGGTTGGAAAGAAGTGTAGTGCAACAACTTGAGTGGATAGTATTTCACCAGTTTTTCTGCTTATAAAATCAATTGTGTCGCCAACTTTAACAAGCTGACGTTTTTCGTCGTAAAGTCGAATTTCAATAGTTTTTGTGCCTTGCTTAATTTTTTCAAATGGCTCTTTATGAAGCCTCATTTCGTGCATCATAAATTTTTCCTTCTTTATATCAAATTTTTTGCTAATTCAAACTTGCAGCGAACTTAATGGCAAGAAGACCAATTTTTTCTTTATCACTGAGCAATGCTTCATTACCAAGAGATCTTTTATCCCATTTTGCGCAGTCAAGATTGTCCGCAGCATAGAAAAACTGGAAAATATCTTTGTTTCTGAATTTTGCAAGTGCTGCAAGGGCTGAACATTCCATATCCACACAAATGCAACCCCTTTGTTTTCTGTCTATAACTTTTTTTCTTGTTTCACGGTAAAATGCGTCAGTTGTCCATGTTTTTCCAATAATATAAGAATAATTGTGTTCTTTTATAAGTTCTATGAATTGTTTTTGGTATTTTGGGTTAACTTCTATTTCATATGAAGGTTTTGCATAGTGGTAACTTGTGCCTTCATCACGAACTGCAGAATTTGGAATAATTATTGCCAAATCATCAATTTCTCTGTCAAGAACTCCACAAGTTCCAAATACTACCACTTTTTCCAGCCCCATAACAAATAATTCTTCATATTCAGCTGTGCAAGAAGGGGCACCCACTATTGACATAAATAAGGCAAGTTCTTTACCTTCATATTTTATTTTATATATATCAAAAAATCCGTTGCCGTTTTTTACTTGCGTAATTTTTTCTGCGTTGAATTTCATTACTAATTGATTAAACAATTTAACAGAAAAACAAGAAACTCCGATTTTGGGAAAGTCAGGTATAACGTTTACGACCTCTTCCGGATCGAAAGTTGAATTTTTTGTTTCATCAAACTCTTCAAGTATCATTCGCTTTCTCCTATTCATTTTTTACTCTAAACCAAGAAGCCAATCAGTAGTGACGTTGAAAAATTTAGCCAGAATAATGAGTTGATCACTATTTATAGTCGCTTGATCATTTTCCCACCTACTGATTGATGAATTACCAATATTTAGAAGTTTACTTAATTGTGATTGTGATAACTTTTTTTCAAGTCTTAATTCTTTAAGTCTTTCTGCAAATATTCTCATACAATTTCCTCTAAGATATAATATCCCGAAAACGGGCAAAAATCCTTGACTTCCCGAAAACGGGGAGTATAATATTGTTGTATCCCCGAAAACGGGAACGAAGGAGAAAAATATATGGAAAAATTTAATTTTAAAATAATAGAGGAATATAGAATAATACACAAAATGACAGTTCAAAAATTTTGTGATAATAGCAACATTCCGATTAAAGCTTACTATAAATTAAAAAATGGCAATTTAAGAGTTGACATAAACTATTTTATAAACATTGTTAATGCAACAAAAATATCTCCAGCAAACTTTTTTACCAGATAAAAAGAATTTGTCTCGAAAAAATGCTTATTTAAAAAAACGTTGTTTAAGGGCGAAAAAGAAAGTGATATAAGATGATGGTTTAAAAACAGACTAATGTATTAACGAAGTTTAAGACGGTAGAACGATATTATAAGAAAGAAACAAAAAAGTTCCACGCTCGATTTTATTTCATAAATGAGTGTGTGGAACTTTTGCAGTTTCTGCACTTAGAGTGTCGTTGTAACGGCTTAAACCTTACCGCAGCAGTTTTTGTATTTTTTGCCACTGCCACATGGGCATGGATCATTTCTGCCAATTTGTTTGCCTTTGTT
Organism: Clostridia bacterium; assembly: GCA_017444785.1. GTDB lineage: Bacteria > Bacillota > Clostridia > Christensenellales > UBA1242 > UMGS2069. The sequence continues at coordinate 14,782 of JAFSVX010000064.1, read as the reverse complement.
TACAACTGTGCCTTGTGGGGCGGTTGCGTTTGGCTTTGGAACGTTTCTTTTTAGGAGTGGGGCAGGCCTTGGGCCAACTTGGATTTTAACGCTCATGAGAACATTTGCAACATCACGGCGCATTGCGGTTATCATGTCGTCAAACATGTCATAGCCTTCTTGCTGATAAACAGTGATAGGGTTTTTGTTTCCATATGCGCGAAGGCCTACGCCTTGACGAAGTATATCCATGTCGTCAATGTGGTCAATCCATTTTCTGTCCATAATGCTGAGCAAGAAGTGACGCTCTACCTTAGAAAAATCTGCACCTTGTTCTTCAGTTTCTTTCTTTTTATTTTCATATCTTTCAACTGCAAGGGCATAGATTTCTTCTGCAAGTTCGCGTGATGAGTATTTTGTCAGAGTTTCAGTTGTGATAAAATTAGTGCCTGGTTCAAGCATTCTGCGTTCAAGCTCTGCATTGAATGCATCTTGGTCAACCTCTTCAGGCTGTTTGTCGTTGTCATACTCATAGACAGTTTGACCGACAACCTCGCGGATCATTTGAAGTATCTTTTCATGCACATCTTCGCCATCAATGATACGGTTACGCTCTCTGTAGACCTCTTCACGTTGGCGGTTAAGCACGTTATCATATTCAACCACTTGTTTACGAATACTGAAGTTGTGTCCCTCCACACGCTTTTGCGCGGTCGCAACGCTTCGAGAGAAAAATTTCCAGTTGATTGAGGTGTCTTCGTCAAGTTTTAAGAAGCTTGCCATTTTTTTAAGTCTTTCAGAGCCAAACACTCTGGCAAGATCATCATCTGCGGAAATATAGAAGATTGAATATCCCGGATCACCTTGACGACCAGATCGACCACGAAGCTGGTTATCAATACGTCTTGACTCATGCCTTTCTGTGCCGATAATTTTAAGACCGCCAAGCTCAATAACTTTCTGTTTTTCCTCTTTAACTTCTTTGTCAAACTCTTTTTTAAGGTTTTGGTAAACTTCGCGAGCATTTTGCTCTTCCTCAGTGTTAACAGGGAAGTATGATGATGCAAGCTCGATAAGTTCCTCGTCAAAGCCTTGCTTTTTCATGGCTTCTTTAGCTTTAAACTCGCTGTTACCACCAAGCATGATATCTGTTCCACGACCAGCCATGTTGGTTGCGATTGTAACACTTCCAAGGCGCCCGGCCTGTGCAATTATCTCTGCTTCTTTTTGGTGATTTTTGGCGTTCAAGACATTGTGAGGAATCTTCATCTTGCGAAGAGCTTTTGAAAGCTCTTCACTTTTCTCAACGGTGATCGTACCCACAAGCACAGGTTGCTGTCTTTCAAAACAATCTTGAATATCTTTGCAGATTGCCCTGATTTTTGCATCGTGAGAGAAATAGAAGCTGTCGTTGGCGTCAATACGCTTTACTGGAGTGTTTGTTGGAATTGTGACAACGTCAAGGCCATAGATATCCCTGAATTCTGCCTCTTCAGTTTTTGCAGTACCTGTCATACCGCTGATTTTTGTATACATTTTGAAGAAGTTTTGAAGAGTTACGGTTGCAAGAGTTTTGTTCTCTGCATTGATCTTCACACCTTCTTTTGCTTCGATAGCCTGGTGCAGACCGTCAGAGTATCTTCGGCCGACCATGATACGACCAGTAAACTCATCAACAATTAAAACCTCGCCATCATGAACAATATAGTCATTGTCGCGCTTCATCATAAAGCGTGCACGGATTGCGTTGTTAATGTTGTGGTTGACCTCAAGGTTATCCATATCTGAAAGGTTGTCAAGGTGATAGAATTTCTCTGCTTTACTTACACCGCTTTCAGTAAGGTGGATTGTCTTTTTCTTTTCGTCAATATCCACATCTGACGCTTTAAGTGATTTTGCGAACCTGCATGCAACCTCATATTCTTCACTGCTGTCGCCTGAAGGGCCAGAAAGAATAAGAGGAGTTCTTGCTTCATCAATCAATATGCTGTCCACCTCGTCCACAATTGCAAACTCAAGGCCACGCATCATCATTTCTTCACGAGACTGAGCCATGTTATCACGCAGATAGTCAAATCCAAACTCGCTGTTTGTTCCATAGGTGATATCTGCAAGATACGCATTTTTCTTTTCAGCAAGTGGCTGGTTTGCATAAACAACGCCAACTTTAAGGCCAAGGAAGCGGTGGATTTTTCCCATCCACTCTGCGTCACGTTTTGCAAGATATTCGTTGACGGTTACGATATGCACAGGTTTCCCAGAAAGCGCGTTTAAATAGGCAGGAAGGGTGGAAACTAGAGTTTTACCTTCACCAGTTTTCATCTCTGCAATACGGCCTTGGTGAAGAACGATACCACCAATGATTTGCACGTGAAAGTGTTTCATTTTAAGCACACGAAAAGCGGCCTCTCTGACAACGGCGTATGCGTCTGGTAAAATGTCGTCAAGAGTTTCACCATTTTTAAGTCTGTCTTTAAGTATATCAGTTTGAGCCTTAAGGTCGTCATCACTCATCTTGGAATACTTTTCTTCCAAAGCTTCAACCTTAAGAGCAATTTTATTTAGCTTTTTCAAACTGCGATTATTATCAAAATTAGCAAGAAAATTAAATAGTCCCATAATATTACCTCGTATTTATAATATAATAAATATGCCTTTTTGTAAAGGGTATTGAAAAAATGGCTGTTTTATTTGGCATAAAAAATGATTAAAACTGATTAAAAATGAAAATTTTTGGCGAATTAATGATTAAAGTTCGCCATTTAGAACACGAAGTGGAGGAAACCCTAGACAAACATTAGCTCAAAGATTCTTCGTTACTCTTCAAAATTAAGAGCTGTGTGGGCAACAGAAAGCACGTCAACTTGCTTTGCGCCAGCTTTCATCATGACCTTTGCGCACTCTGAAACGGTTGCTCCGGTTGTGATGACATCATCAATCAAAAGCACATGTTTGCCTTTGACGAGATTTTTGTCCTTGATTTTAAATGTGTCAATGATGTTAAGTTGGCGTTCATCAAAGTTAAGCTTTGCCTGTTTCGTGGCGGTTTCCTTCTTTTCAAGGGCGTCAATCATTGGAATCTCGGTCAGTCGGGAAAACTCTTTGCAGATTTCTTCTGCTTGGTTAAAGCCACGCTCTTTTTGTCTTGACAAGGGCATTGGAACAAAGGTTACAACCTCGCCCATAACATCACTTGTCTTGAAAAAGTCAGCAAGCATTTTTCCAAGTGCAAGTGCTGGTGTTTTTGCCTTGCCAAGTTTTGTTTTCAGAATTATCGGCGCAAAGTTTTCGTCATAAACAAAAACTGATCTTGCCTTGTTAAAATGTCTTTCAATGTCTTTGCAGTGAATACAAAGTGGGTAATTCCCTTTGATATGTGTTCCACACTTTTGGCAAAAATTGTTTCCAATTTTGTGGAGTTTTGCCATACATCTTGAACATATGCGGTATCCGTCAAAAGTGTCACACTCTGAACCGCAGCAAAGACAGCTGTGCACAGGGAACATAAAGTCAGTTATTTTGTTTAATTTATTTTTAAGTTCGTCTTTTGTCATAACAATATTATACATTATTTTCGTGTGATTTTCAAATTATAATCATCATAAAATACGATTTTTCTGTTTTTTATTGCACTTATAATCATGAATAAGTCTTTGTTGATGTTTCTGTTGGTGTTTTTTGTCGATTTTGTTAGTGTTTTTTTGTTGATTTTTTTGGTGTTTTTTGTTGATGTTTTGCAATTGAAGTGTTTTATCTGATTGAAAAACAAAGAAAATTTATCAATAATAATTTTCAGTTGACAAGTTTTGATGAATTTATCATAATTGAAATAGTGGAGGAAATAAATATGGGACATAAAATCATTGCAGTCGTTGGCATGTGCGGAAGTGGTAAAAGTGTTGCGGTTGAAGAGTTTGAGAAGCGAGGCTGGACAAAAATTTATTTTGGAGAGGCTACTTTTTTGAAAATGAAAGAGCTTGGACTTGAAATCAACCCAGAGAACGAGAAAAAAGTTCGTGAAGAGCTCCGTGCAAGTGGGGACAAAGGCATTTATGCAAAAATTTTCTTGCCAAGAATTGAGAAAGAGCATAAAAAAGGAAATGTTGTTATTGAAAGCATGTATTCTTGGAGCGAATATAAGGTTATAAAAGAAAAATTTGGTGATGATTTTGAGGTGCTTTGCATTGCAACTGATGCACCACTTCGCAGGGAAAGGCTTGCAAAAAGAGGGTTTAGACCTCTCACTTTCGCCGAGTCGCTTGGTCGTGATATTGCAGAGATTGAAAACATTGAAAAAGGTGGGCCAATCGGAATTGCTGACCACTATATTTTAAACAATGCAAGCACGAGAAAATTTAAAAATGAAGTTATCAGATATATTGAAAGCTTGAAATAGTTTGAAACATATTGCTCTGAAGATAATAATTATCGATTTTGGTCGAATGTTGACGAATTATTATTGACACTGTTTGTCGAAATTTGTATAATCTTGTTATATTATGAAGAATTTTATGAAAAGGTTATACATTTTTCTTTTGGTCATTATAAGTGCTTTTGCAGTTATGTTTTCTTCTGCGTGCGCAAAAGATGATACCAGCCGTGAAAACGACACAAGGCAAGAGCAAAATATTGATAATGGATCATCAAATAAAGATGATGAAGATTATGAAGATAATTCAGATAATTCTGGTGATACGGGCGCAGAAGATGAAACTGATGATAATATAAACGACAATACAGATAATTCTGGAAACGGTCAAGAAAACAATACAGACGAAAATGATGACAACACATCAAATAATGCAGCTGTCGAAGTTACAGAGATAATAATTGATCAAAGTTTTTACAATTTTCAAATTTATGTCGGTGCAGAAGTGGACTTGTCGCTTTTTAATGCAACAATCTATTTTATTGATAACAGCTTTTTTGTTGTGTACCTTGGCGATATTTACACACAAAATCTTGACACATCAAGTGCAGGAACAAAAGATTTTACAATTGTTTATGATGGCGAAATTTTTGTGAAACATTATGAAGTGACAAGTGTGTATATCACATCAATTACCGCCAAACAAAATAATATTGTCGCTTATTTTAATGAAGCGAATTGCCTTGATAATATTGAGTTTGAAGTAACTTATAATAATGGAGACAAAGAAACATTTAAGTTATCTGATGCAACAGGCATGGTTGATGTAAGCGAAGTTACAGAAACACCATTGACTGCAAAGTTTGTTTATAAAGGTTTTGAATTTTCTTTTGAATATACGGTTACAATAAGACAGATTGAGGAAAATGAATATTATGAACTTGTGGATCAAAATAATATTTTTGCAGGTCTTGATATTCAAATAATTACTATATCTTACAATAATGAAAATGAGTTGATGGCATATTTTCTCAGACAAGAGCAAGGACAACCTGTGTACAGTGGTGGATTGACAAATATAGGAAATGGCAGGTATCAAATGGCTTACTCAACAATGGGACCACCTAAATTATATGAAATATTTGCGTATGAAAATAAAGTTATTATAAGAGAGAAGCAGGCATAGGCCTGCTCTTTTTAATGTTTTGGTTGCAATTTGCGATTTGGGTATTGAAAAATATAAAAAGTTGTTGTAAAATGATTGCAGAGGGAAATAGTATGGAAAATGGTGCAAGAATTTACAATAAACATATGCAGATTGAAAATGAAGAAGATCTTTTGGATTATCTGTATGATATTTTCGATTCGAATTATAAAAATGACTATCTTAATATCAAGGTGGAAAATGACCCGCGTGACAGAAGCCAAGATCTTATTTCTGGAAAAAGAAAAGAGATTATGGATTGCAGTTCACAGAATCTGGCGGTTGGGGAAGAGCCAGACCAAAGTGAGTTATTGATAAAATACTATCAACTTTATTTTTTAATTAACAAAACATGTAAGATGTTCGGTATAAAGTGTAATCCGCCAAGCGATGACTCTTTTAATCTTACCAAAGAGTATAAAGCCTGGGAGCGTTGGTGGAGCGATGGAATGACAGAAGCTCTTACCAAACAGGAGACTTTTGATGACGTAACAATGGGAAAATATGGTTATAACCCAAAATTCAGACCAAAGGGATCATATAAAGACTTGTTGAAGAAAGATGTTAAAGGCAGTGCTCAATCAAAACCTGATGACAAACAAGATGATTTAAAACAAAAATAAAATGACATTAAAATCAGAACAACTTTTAAAAAATGGCTTTTCAAAAATGGAGCGAGTTTGATTTAAATTACTGTTCCAAGTGAACAAAAGTTGAATTGAGATTTTGGTAAAGTTGGCTGAGGGTTACAATTTCAATCCCCATATCTTGAATTTCTTTTATTGAATCGCAGATGGCTTTTGCAGTATTTTCGCCTCCATGTGAACCGACATGGCCGATGATGATTGCAAAGCCTTTTTCTTTTGCAAGATTTGCCCCTACCATAATATGATGTTTGACGCCTTGATAACTTTTATTGCCATTTGGCTCCAAAAATTCATCGCGTCCAAGATAGATTGTCTTTTTTTCATTTGCGACAGTTTGCGCAATAGTGTTCATATGAGTTCTGCTGTCCAAAAATGGCAAATTTTTCTCCATAGCAAAGTCATAGACATATCCCATTGTCTCTTGGTTTTGGCACACTCCGGAGCCTATATGAATATTGAATCCTTTTGCGTTTGGCACACTTTCAAGTGCGTCGTTTATTTTCTCAAAAACCTTTTCTTTGCTGTCGCCACTGCAAATATAAGTTGGGCCATACCAACTTTCTGGCAGGCGGACATGCGCTTGCATTGGCATATGCAAAATCACCTCTTTGCCACATTTTTCAATGGCTTCACTGTTCGAAAGTGAGTTTTCAAGGTTTGGCATCACTGCGCAGGTCAGTGGGGCATCAATACTAAGCATGGTTTCCACTCCGCTTTGATCGAAGCCACCAAAGTCGTCAATGACTATTGCAAGCATGGGTTTTAAGTTTTCCGCTTTTGATATGTCCATTACTTCAAACGCGGTGGGACTGAGGATAATAAATGATAAAATAAGACTTAAAAATAATACTATTTTTTTCATAGATTTAGTTTTGTCAATTGCAAAGTAAATTATGTAAAAAGTTTTTAAATTGCCTATATGTTTGACAAATTTTCTAAATTTTATTATCATATCCCTATGAATTTAAACGGAACAGTCAAAGATATAATATACAGAAATAGTGAAAATGGCTATACAATAATTTTAGTGTCGGTTGAGTTCGCAAACATTGTTGCTACCGGTAAATTTCCTGCTGTCAATGTGGGGGAATATGTCAAGCTTCAGGGCGAGTATGTCAACAATCCGAAGTATGGCATGCAGTTTGTTGCAAGCAAAGTTGAAGTCAGCCAGCCGGTTGGTCTTGATGGTATCATTAAATATCTTTCGTCTGGACTTATCCCAGGCGTTGGGGCAGTTACCGCAACCAACATTGTCAATATGTTTAAAGAAAGAACACTTGAGGTTATTGAAAAATCCCCAAGCGAACTTGTGAAAGTAAGAGGTGTCAGTGAAACAAAAGCAAAAGATATTGCTTCGACATATGCAGCAATCAAGAAAATGCAGGAAACGGTGATGTTTTTGCAACAGTATGACATCTCGACAAATATGGCGGTGAAAATCTATAACGCATATAAGGACAAAACAAAAAAAGTTTTGTCAGAAAATCCTTACAGGCTTATTGAGGATATTGACGGAATTGGCTTCAAAAGTGCGGATAAAATTGCCTTTAACATGGGTATCGCAAAGGACAGTGCATTCAGAATTCGTGCCGGGATCATCTATTGCTTGACCGAACTTGCAGAGACTCAGGGCTCAACTGTTATAGAGCGTGATAAACTTACAGAAATTGCCACAGGAATTTTGGATTTGCCTGCTGAATACGAGGGTGAAATTCAAAGCATGATAACCAATCTTGAGATAGAGGGTATCATAAAAAGCACAACTATTGATGATGAAAGTGCGGTGGCTATAACAAAGTTTTACACTATGGAAAGATTTATTGCGGACAAACTTAAGGTGCTTATTTCAAGTGCGTCAGAGCTTGATATTGATATCACTGAAAATTTACAAGAATACGAGCGCGTCAATAATCTGAAGCTTCATAAAAATCAAATTTCAGCAATAACAAAGGCAGTCAAAGAAGGTGTTATTGTCATCACCGGTGGGCCAGGAACGGGTAAAACAACGATTATCAAGGCTATTTTGGACATTTTTAAGGCTCAGAAGATGAAGACAACGCTTTTGGCTCCAACCGGCAGGGCGGCAAAACGTATGGAAGAGCAGACGGGCAGGCACGCCTCAACAATTCACCGTGGGCTTGAAATGGCATATGTTGGTGGGCATCTTTCATTCACTCGCAATCAAGACAATCCCCTTGACACTGATGTTGTTATTGTGGACGAGGTCAGCATGATTGACATTTTTGTTGCCTCTGCACTTTTAAAGGCAATAAGACCGGGAACAAGGCTTATCTTGGTTGGGGATAAAGACCAACTTATGAGTGTGGGCGCTGGAAACGTGCTTTCAGATATAATTGAAAGTGGAGAAATACCGGTTGTCAGCCTCAGTCAAATTTATAGGCAGGCGGACACCAGTAAAATTGTCATCAATGCGCATCTGATAAACAACAGCGAGATGCCAGATTTAAAAGAGAAAAGTGAGGACTTCTTTCACAGCTCTACATACATGCCAGAGATGGTTGCAAACGAGATTGTGGATATGGTGGGAAGAAGGATACCGGGCTATAAAAAGGAAATAACCCCAGAGGACATCCAGGTTATTGCACCTGCAAAATCTGGGCCAGCAGGCACAAACAACCTCAATGCGCTTCTTCGCGACAGGCTTAATCCGGCTTCTGCCGATAAAAAAGAGTTTCAAACACAAACCACACTTTATCGCGAGGGCGATAAGGTCATGCAGATTTCCAATAACTATGAGTTGGAATGGGTGAAAAAAGAGGATGGCAGGCTTGTGGCAGGTCAGGGCGTTTTCAATGGTGATATGGGATACATTGACCAAATAAACCCAGACAATGGAGAAGTCTTTGTTACGTTTGAGGACGGAAGAAGAGCGGGCTATACACTTGTGGAGCTTGAAGATTTGGTGCACTCTTACGCGATAACGGTTCACAAAAGTCAAGGCTCTGAGTTCAAAGTTGTCATCATTCCAATAGTCAGCGGAAATCCTATGCTTTACACAAAAAACTTGCTTTATACTGCGGTTACTCGTGCAAAGATGATGGTGGTTCTGATAGGTAAAAGTGGAAATATTTTCCATATGGTAAAAAATCAAAGCGTAGCAACAAGAAATACGCTTCTTAAAAAGTTTTTAATGGAAAACACCTATAAATTGTCATAAATAATAAATCCCTCTTATAAATTTAAGTAAGGGGGATTTTTTATGGAACAAGAAAGCGAACAGACTTCGCACTCGGTTACACTTGAAAAGCGCAAACGTATGATGGTAACAGGAGTTTTAGAGGTGCTCAGCGCCACTGATAAAAGTGTGATTATACGAATAAAGGACAGTTTGATTTATACAACAGGGAAAAATTTAAGAGTGGCTAAGCTTGTTTTGGAAGAAGGACTTTTGGTCGTTGATGGTGAAGTGGAAGGCTTTAAATACCAGGCAAAAATGCAAGGCAAAAGTTTTTTGAAAAGGTTGTTTAAATAAAGATGCTTGCTGGTGGCGGAACTATCTTTTCACTTATTATTTTTATGGCGGCGGGTATTTTTGCAGGAGCTATTGCAAGTGTTCTTTATCTGTTTGTAAAGCTTACAAACAATAACTTTGCGGTAGTTTTCGGCGCCGATTTTCTTTCAGCAATACTTGGCTGTTTGATTTTCTATGTTATTTGTGTCAAGTATTTTTACGCAAGTATAACTTTGTATTTTATCGCCTGTTTTGCCTTCGGAATTATATTTGAATTTATTTTTATTAAAAATTTGGTTGCCAATCCATTAAAATATGTTTATAATAAATTAAAGAAAAAGAAAAACAAAAGAAAGGAAGCTGAGCATGACAAGAATGAATGCTGTGAAAAAAGTTAAACTTATAACAATCTGTGCAACTATATTTTTATTTGCTATGATTGTTCTTTCTTTTGGACTTTATATCCATGCAAATCAACTTGCCGCAAAAAGTGCCAGCCTTGATAAAAAAATTGAGGAGCTGAGCATCACACAAATTTCTTTGGAAGAGGGAATAAAGACAAGAAGCAGTGATGCATATATCGAGCAACAGGCCAGAGAACAGCTTGGCATGATAAAAGATGACGAAGAAGTTTTCGTGGTTGATTGAAACTTCTGTTAAACTCAAAAGCAATATTTATAAAATTATATAATATGATAATATTTATCCATTAAGAGTGTGTCAGGGACTTGCCCCGTTTATCACACGACAACCTGCTTATTGTAAGGTGCCAAAGGCAAGCGATGGAAGGTGTAAAAATATCCATCGATGATGGATATTTTTTAAAAGGAGAGATTATGAAAAATAATGAATTGTGGATTTTAATAGATGAAGAAGGACAAGAGAAAATTTTAAGTTTGCTTGAAACATTTAATCAGGAGGAGTTGGAGCCTGATAAAGAAAATTATTTCTATCCACTTGTTGTAAATTTTGATAAAAAAAGTGTAAGAAGATGTACAAGTAATTTGGCATGTTCTTGTGCGGCAACATCGGGACTGATAATAAGGTATGACTTAGACCGTACATTAGACCTGATCGAAGAAAAATTGCACGAAATTCAACCAGAAAAGTAGAAATTTAATAAAAGTTTGTAATAGTCGCCCTTGACGGGGCGGTTTTTTTATTATATAATTTCTCAAAGGATAAAAATATGAACGTTTCAGAAGAAAGAAGAAAACTTGCGGCAAAGCAAACTCGAATCTTGGATAAACTTTATAAATCTGTTACTGATGAGGTGTTTGACTTAAACTTTGATTTGTCAGAATTTTCATATGGTCAACTCAAAGATTTTTGGATCTATACGTCAGGTTTTTTGTGTCTCAATAATTATGAGAAATATGATTTTTCTGACAAAGAGCTTGAAAAAATCTTTGCCGGAGAATTTGAGCTTATGACTCTTGATAAGGCAAAAAGAGATGAACTGTTGAAGATCTATGATAAAAAAATGCCAAACTATTCAAAACTTATTCATTTGGAGACAATACAAGATGGCAAATTTTCAATAAATGTACAATTTTCTCGCGGATATAAAGAAAGCACAGACACACTTGTTCTTAACACTGATGCGCCAGAGTTCGAATCTGAATATAACAATTTTTATACTGATCAGGAAAAAATTGCAATGGTGCGCAATACCTTTGCGCATAACACTCCATTTATCTCTGGGAATGAGCTGCTTTTCAGATGCTATGACGGAAATTTGTTTGTAAGCAAGATGTGGCTGAGGGGACTTACAGAGGCCTATGCCAACAAATATAATGCTTTCAATTTCGAGCAGGCAAGAAATCTTCTTGTGGACACATTCTCTAAGCAAGCAAATTATATTATGTCAAATCAAGATATTGACAAGGCCTTGTCTTTAATGAAAGATTATTTTGATCCGGTTTCCAGGGATAATTTCTATAGAATAAATAACTTAGTAAAATCAAGAGTTCAATATATACCTGACTTTTTTAACCTAACATTTGATAAAAAGGCGGACATTTTGGCCTCGCTTTGTGCAAACAACCAAATGTATTTCGAAACATCAAGGGGCACAAGCAATCCCGCAGTTATATATAACCTGCAAAAACTTATTGCAAAAGAGCTTGAAAGAAGAAAGGATTCTGCACTTTTGACCGATGAGGAACTTGAAGATTATAAAGAGAAGTTCAGTTTTTATGAAAATAAAATCAAAAGAATATCAGGCGATTTTGAAAAACTTAATGAAAAAATCAGGCAAATAAAACCTGCACGTCCAATGCTTGTGATTATCAAAAAGCAACAAGAAAGTCTTGTGAGAGAATTTCAACAGACAAAGAATCAATTTGACCAAATAAGCGCTGACTTTATGAACAAGATTAAACTTGAGTCGCCAAATATGGATACTATGAATACCGAGCAACTTGCAGGATCTTCACTTGAGGTCGCTTTCAATGTTGTTTGTCTTATGGGATTTAACAGTCTTGTTACAAGTGCCTTTTATGATGATCTGCTTGTAAAGACAGATTTTAACAATATAAATCAAGATCAAACTCATTTTTTCAAAAACATTGATCTGAGCAAGTTTACACTGAATAATAAACCTGTGGACACCGCCGCTCAAAAAGGTTTTGTTTTGCTTTGCTTAAGAGAGGCTCTTTGTCATCAAAATATTGATGAGGATTGCGGAGTTTATTATTCTGCTTCTGGCCTTAAACAAGGTGAGAAAAAAGGATTTAAAGATGTCAAGGTGACTTTCAAAGCAAAAAGACAGGGGGCTGAAATCTCTGGAAGACTTGATGATTTTTATAACTTGTTTTCTTCAGATCCATTCTTCAGACCAAGAAAAGACAGTATCATCACTGGAAACATAGAGATTATCGATGATGAAGATGATAAAAACCAACCAGATGATGCTTCAGGTTGTGCTGGCGTCTCAACAAATGATGACAGTGAAGAAATGGAATAAAATGAAAAACAGAGCGCATGAATGAGCGCTCTGTCTATTTTTATCAAAGAAAAGATAAAAATATTTGATAAAAATGTTGACAAACGAGCGAATTTATAATAAAATGTGAAAGCGTTGACAAAAACGGCGTGGCGGCATAGCTCAGTTGGCTAGAGCGCCTGGTTCATACCCAGTAGGTCGTAGGTTCAAATCCCACTGCCGCTACCAACAAAATAAATCAAGTATTTTCAAATTGTGTAAAGTTTGATTTTTGAAACATTGAAAATTATGTCAAGAATGATAATTTTACCAAAAGCATATTGAAAAAACGGTCAAAAAGCAAATTGAAAAAACAATTTAACAGTCAATCATGGTCCCATGGTCAATCGGTTAAGACATCGCCCTTTCACGGCGAAGTGAGGAGTTCGACTCTCCTTGGGACTACCAATAAAAATGCCAAGCGTATGCTTGGCTTTTTTATTGTCCACAAGTGGAGTCGAAAATTAAAATAAGATTGCGAGAAGAATGTTAATGGGAAATGGATTCGGAAAAACCATGGCAGCAGATTGTGTAAGATTTTTGAGATAAAAGGCAGGAATAAGGTTCGCCATAAGGTGATCCTATGGCGGTTCTTATTCGTGATCTTTTAGCCAAAAAGATTGCATAAGGTGCGGAGTTTTAGTCCCGCCGGTTCGGTAGAGAGGCGGAATGCTTTCCGTTCGACTCTCCTTGGGACTACCAAAGGAGTCCGAGTCGAAACATACAATCGACTCGGATTTTTTATCCCTAAAATTATTATTTCACATATATTTCTTTCATATCATCAATTCTCAGTGTTCCAAGAATTTTTGTAAACTGACAACCATTATCTAATCTTATTTTGATATAATCTTTTATACTTTTGCTATTTATATTTGGTTCTTTTATAAAATACCCTGTTTGGTTATCATAACTACAAGGAGTGTGACCAAACAAAATGGGTTTTCCAAAATTATTTATTTTCGCAGTTTTAAAATTTCTATCAAACAACATATATTGAATTGGCTGTTCATTTAGTGGATAAATATTGTTGTCCTCATCGATTTCTAATCCTGCATGAACTCCAATAAAATCTTTTGTTTCAATATAATATGGTAAAGACTCTATGTAATCTACTATATCCCAAGAGATTGAGAAATTATCAAAAGGAAAATATAACCGCAAAGATTTTAGAATTTCATTTTGATTTGTTCCTGTATAATTGTGCATAACATTGTCATAATATTTCAAAAATGAATCTTCATGATTACCCATAATACATTTTATGTTTTTATGTTTTATTAAAAAATCCACAAGTATAAGAGACTTCCCACCCTTGTCAATAATATCACCCAAGATATACATTTTGTCTTCATCAGAAAAATCAATCGCATTCAGCAATTTTATAAACAAATCATATTCACCATGAATATCAGAACAAACATATGTTGCCATACATAAATTATAAATTTTTTTCAAATACAAATCAAGTAAATACAGTTATAGTAAAAACCTAACTTTTAATTATAAAAATGCGTTATACCGGCAAAAATAATACTATATTTTATTGACATATTGCCGATATTGGTATATAATGTTTGTGTTTAAGGAGATAATTTATGAAATATTTATCAGTAGTACAAACTGCGAAAAAATGGAAAATTTCTGAAAGATCAGTAAGAAATTATTGTGCTCAAGGAAGAGTGCCTGGTGTTTTTTTAACTGGTAAAACTTGGAATATTCCTGAAGATGCAGTTAAGCCAATGCGTGAAATAAAAAAGTTTACGAGCGATAATAAATTGTTAAATATTCTTAAGGAGCAAAAGGAAATTGGCCTTAAAGGTGGAATATATCACAAAACACAAATTGAATTGACATATAACTCCAACCATATTGAGGGAAGCACTTTAACCCATGATCAAACAAGATATATTTTTGAAACCAACACCATAGGTATGGAAAATGGTGTAATCAATGTTGATGATGTGGTTGAAACATCAAACCACTTTAAGTGTGTTGATTATATAATTGATAACGCCTTGAAACCTATATCTGAAAACATGGTAAAAGAACTTCACTTTATTCTTAAAAATGGCACAAGTGATAGCAGAAAAGAATGGTTTAATGTTGGAGAATATAAAAAGTT
>JAFSVX010000063.1 GCA_017444785.1 Clostridia bacterium | reverse complement strand
TTCTGATCAAATTCTTTGTCAAGTTCTTTAATTTTCTCTTTCATAGTTTTCTCCTTTATACATTTTGCTTATAAAAAACGCCCGGAACAATAGTCCCAAGGGCGTCAATTTTCGCTGTACCACCTTGATTTACAAAGCCAAAGCTTTGCCTCATTCACTTAGGTTACGCCAAGTTTCACGAACTGCCATTTCCTGCAGTCAGCTCCAGTGCCGAAATTCATTTCTACAATTTCCTGCAATCACTTTCAGCCCAAGATGATTACTCTCTGAAGGTTTTATATAAACTACTTATTCACTTTCATTGCCTTTATAAACATTTAAAGTATAGTCACTAAATAAGATATTGTCAAGCAAAATTCAATATTTTACTTGCCAAGTTCCTCATTCTCAAGCATATTCTCAAGGTAAGTTTCAAAGTTCACTGCTTGAAATTTTGACAAGTGATTATCATTGCCAAGCATAATCTCTTTATTATCAACAGACAGCAGCACATGAATTCGAGGATCAAGTTCCTCTAAAAGGTTTTTATCCTCAATTTCATAAAGTTCTTTATTTGAATTTAATATGTCAAACAAATGAGCTTTCATATCATCAAAATTATCAGAGAGAACCAGTGATTCATTTTGCATAATTTCATGATCATATAAATAATTTATGCGGCAAAGATGCAATACTTTATCGCTCTCAACATAGGCTGCATATTTGAATTTATCCAGTATTTTTACACCTGGCGTCAAGTCATTTTCACTCAGTCCCGATGGAACATAGACCTCTACTTTTTTATTCTTTTCACGTGCAGTTTGATATGCATAAGCCATTGTAAATAATTCTTCACTGTCATACATCACGATTGAATGTTCAGTCTTAAAAATATTTGGTGTTTTTTTTGCAATATTTATGAACATCTTATATAATTTTTGTGTAGCATTATCTTTCTTTTTAGTCATAATTTTACTCCCTGTAATCTCATAAAAATATGATATCATTTTATTTTCAGTAAATCAATATCATTTTTCAATTTATTTGTTAATTTTTACTTTTTTTCTTCAAGCACATGTGCGCCTTTTTTCTTTGCAGAAAATCTGTAAAGCACCAATTTTTTACCAACAGCCTGCACAGGTTCCGCTTGAAGTTTCTCAGAAATTTCAGCAAGAACAGCTTTATAATCTTCATCAGAAGAAAGCACGCTAATTTTAACAAGTTCATGTGCATCAAGGTTCATTGAAATTTGATTTAAAACATTTTCAGTGATACCCTCTTTGCCGATTATCACGCTTGCTTCAATTTTATTTGCAAGTCCTCTTAATTTTGCTCTTGTTTTAGAGTCCATAATATTCTCCTTTTCTAATATACAATAAAAACTTTCCTAATTTATTTAAAGTTTTCCCATTTTAAATTATTAAGTAATCCCAGGGCAGCAGGTTTGGATGAAATTTATAGGCAAAACTTTCAAATCAATGTTCGCCATAGTATCTGTTTTGTTACATGGCCAGTTCTTGTTTGGATGTTTTGACATAAATTTTGCCAAAGATGCGGTTAGCGGTTAAGCGATCCACTTGTAAACAAGTGGAATAATACTAATCATCAGGGTAATATTCAAAATCCATATCTTTCACACGAATAATACTACCCTCTTTTGCGCCACGCTTTGTGAGTTCTTTGATAATACCCTTTTCTTTAAGCATTCTTTGGAAATAGCTGAAAGACGTATAGTCATCGACAACAATATTTCTGACAAGCTCATCAATGTATCCACCCGAAAGCACAAATGCACCGTCATCACTGCGGGTGATTTCATATTTGGTTGCATCTGCCCTCTCATAAACAAATGGTGTAAACTCCATCTGTTTTTTCGGTGGCAATTCATCAAGAGTCTTTGAAACGACTTTCAAAAGCTGATCAAGATTCATGTTTGCAGCCGCAGAAATTTCAACAATTTCATATTTTTTCTTAAGCTTAGCAATATGCGCTTTAAATGTTGAAATTTGCTTAGGATCTGCAATATCAATTTTATTCAGCACAATGATCTGAGGAAGCTCAAAGACTGCCTTTCCATATTTTTTCAATTCATTGTTGACAATTTTAAAGTCATTGTATGGATCCCTGTCCTCACTGCCAGAAACATCAATCACATGAAGAAGAAGCCTTGTTCTTTCAATATGTCTTAAAAAGTAATGACCAAGTCCAACACCTTCACTTGCCCCTTCAATCAGCCCAGGAATATCCGCAATAACAAAGCTTTTATTATAGACTTTGCAAACACCAATATTTGGAGCAAGAGTTGTGAAGTGATAGTTAGCAATCTTAGGTTTTGCCGCTGTCAACATTGAAAGAAGCGTACTTTTGCCAACATTAGGAAATCCAATAAGGCCAACATCTGCAATGGTTTTAAGCTCAAGAATGACTTGCTTTTCCTCGGTCAGCTGACCAGTCTGCGAAAAAGCAGGTGCTTGTATTTGGCTTGTTTTAAATCTTGCATTACCTTTTCCACCAAGGCCACCTTTGAGTGCAATAACCTGCATTCCATCTTCATAAAGGTCGGCAAGTATTCCATCACTCTCGGCATCTTTTATAACCGTTCCGCAAGGGACTTTAATGATCATATCTTTGCCACTTTTTCCGGTTCTATTTCCTGACTCCCCATTTGAGCCGTCTTCAGCACGATAGTGTTTTGTGAATTTGAAATCAATTAAATTATCAAGCCCGCGGTCAGCAACAAAAATGACACTGCCACCATTGCCACCATCACCACCATCAGGGCCACCTTTTCTCACAAATTTTTCAGTATGAAAAGAGGTCTTACCATTTCCGCCCTGACCTGCTTTAATATAAATTTTTACTCTGTCAACAAACATAATTTATTTTTCTCCATTTAAATAAAAAACGCAAAATCAATCAATTTTTAGTGAAATTTTGCTTATTTTTCTTGAAATTTTCACAAAATTCTTGAAAAACACACTCTGCACATCTTGGTTTAATAGACTTACAAACATACCTTCCATGAAGAACCAAGCTGTAATGAGCGCGTGTCCAAAACTCTTTTGGAAGCACTTTTTCAAGCTGAGCCTGGGTTTTCTCAGGTGAAGTCGCATGCGCAATTCCAAGCCTGTTTGACACTCTAAAAACATGAGTATCAACCGCAATTGCAGGCTGACCAAAAGCCATTGAAATGACAACATTTGCAGTTTTTTCACCGACTCCAGCAAGAGTTTTAAGCTCCTCTTTGGTTTTCGGAAGTTTACCGCCAAATTTATTCACAATATCCTCAGAAAGACTTTTTATGGCTTTGGCTTTGTTATGGTAAAATCCGCAAGATTTTATTTCATTTTCAATCACACCTAAATCAAGGGCTGCAAAATCTTCAGGTTTGGAATATTTTTTAAACATTTCACGTGTAACTTGATTTACGCGTTTATCAGTGCACTGCGCTGAAAGCACCACAGCAACAAGCAGTTGAAAAGGTGTTGCAAATTCAAGCTCACATTTGGGATCAGGATACTCCTCCTTAATTTTATCAATAAGTCTATCAATTTTCATCACAGCAAATCCTTAGTCTTTTCATACAAATTTTCAAGCACTAAAAGAGTGACAGCATCTTCAAACTTTTTTAAATTCAATCCTGTCATGCTTTCAATTTTTTCAATTCGATTAAGCAAAGTGTTGCGGTGCATAAAAAGTTGCTTACTCGCCTCGTTGACATTAAGATTTGTTTTGATCAAAACATCAATACATTCTTTAAAGTCGTCATCTTTAAAAACATTTATTATGTCTTTAGTGAGATATTTGCCAGCAAGCACAAAACATTGATCCCCAGAAAAATTATTGAGAATACTTGATATTATTGAAATATCTTCTTGGCCTTGGGCTTTATTTATTTGGTTATTTTTTATACTTTGATTTTTATGTTCCATAACACCTATCCTATAATGCTTGATATAATTATATCAAATATATATCGAAAATCAATCTTTTAAACAATTTTTACACAAGTATTTTTTTCAAACATATTTATTTTTTCGTTTTTCAGCAATTCACTTATTTCTTCTTCTGACAGTTTTTCATAATCAATTTGCTTGAAAGACGAAATGACAACCAACATTTCTTGATTTGGTGCAAGTTTTGTTTTTGACAATTTTTCATTTAATATTTCAAAAAGTTTATATCTTGCCTTTTCTTTAAATTCAATAATTTTTCCCTTCTTATTTTTTATTTCTTCATACTTTAAAAGATAGTAACT
>JAFSVX010000062.1 GCA_017444785.1 Clostridia bacterium | reverse complement strand
TCCAAGCAGATAGGTAAACGTATCAACGCAACCACCAATAAGCTCGCCCTGAACCTTACCTGTGCCTTGCAAGATCTCATACCCTTTTTCTTCTTTATGATAAGTTCTTGGGGTATTTATGTTTTCTTTTTTCCAATAAACTTTATCTTCATCAAGACTGTAAACAGGGCTGGACTTAACTTCGTATTCCTCTTTAGGTTCAAAGAATATATTTTTGAAAGCATCAAGTGTATAGTCGTTGATCTTGATATACTCCGCCCAGTTATTCATAATGCTTGCACCATAATAGGAAATCAGCCCAGCTTTTCTCATCATAAAATGATTGACCGTGGTGTCAGAAAATCCCGTGAAAATCTTAGGGTTATTCTTTATCACATCAAAGTCAATATATGGCAAAAGACGGATTGTGTCATCACCACCAATGGCATTAAATATCGCCTTAACCTCTTTATCAGAAAATGCATCCATCAAGTCTTTTGCCCTTGCCTCTGGATGATTGTAAAGATAGTCCATTCCTTTAAGTGCATTTGGCATAACTTTCACCTTAAGACTAAAATCTTTTTCCAGCCTTTCTTTTGCAATGTCAAGTTTATGTATTGCCCAAGGTTCGCCAAGCATACCCCTTGATAAACTTACAATCGCAACAGTATCCCCTTTCTTCAAATGCTCTGGTTTTATCATAATAATTCTCCTTTCTTGTAATTAAAAATATTATAGCACAATCATAAAATTTCACAAATAAATTTGCAATTTGATTTATAAAAAATAAAATTTGCAATAAAAAATGCCTTTATTTTTATAAAAGCATTTTTGATTTTTATCTTCCTCTCGACATTCCCTGTTGCTGAGATTGTTGCATTTCTTCATTTACGCGCTGTCTTACAACACCATATTGATCAACATAGGTATTTTCTTCTTTTTGCCTTGCCCTCTCTTCAGCTTCACGCCTGAGTTGTTCTTTATATTGTTGCTGTTCTTGACGCATATAATCAAATTCAGAATTTTCTTTTATAGTCGTGTCAATTTCTTCTTTTGTTACAGGGCGAACTTCTTGTTGATGAATATGTTCTTTTTCTTCCATAATCTCTTGTTGTCTTTGTGCAGCAACTTGTCGTTGACTTTCATACCTTGCTTTTGTTCCATCAGATTCCGGATCACTTGCTTCCTGTTGTTTTTCAGCAGGTCTTGACCAGTTCCAATGATAACTTTCAGTTTTCACTGTCCTGGCTCTTTCTTCCTCTGTATAATTTCCAGATTCATTTTCAGTTTTTTTTTGCTGACTATCTTCAACCTTCATGCTGTTTTGTTTCTTTTGATTAGCCTCTCTTTGAAGATTTGCTTTACAGTCTTTCAAATATTCCTCTGCAAGTTCTCTGTCAATTCCCTGCTTGTCGCAATTTTCCAAGAAATCGATATTCGCATTTTCTCTTTCTTGAATCTTTTTCCTGTATTCTTCGGCCTTTTCTGGATTTTTTGCAATTTGCTCTTGATAATAGTTTATCATCTTTTGATTGTCTTTAAGCTCATAGTAAGGACTTGAAAGTTCATTGTCATTGCAATACGCAATTGTTGCGCGAAGTGCTGCAATATCATCAGGATTATACTCAAGCCCAGATTTACTCATCATCTCAAGACGCATATACGCTTGTTTTTTAACACCTTCCAAGTTAACACCGGCCTCAATAGCTTTTCCAAGGAAATCATCAAGATCTTTTCTTGGCAAATCTTCCCCGCAAGTTTTGTGAAGTCCACTCGCACAAACGCTTAAAAATGATTTTGGAGTATTTGCAAATTCTTCAGGCTTTGCATCGCTAATAAGATTCTGTGGCGTACTCCAAAAACAATTTGTAGCAGTATACTCATCAAAATCTTTCGCCAAGACTTCATCTTCTAAATATTTTTGCTTTGCCTGTTTGATTGATTCAGATTCTGAAAGTTGATCATCTTTATCACGAAGCATCTCCGCATATTGTTCAATAATTTGTTCTTTTGTTATCATAACTATTTTCTCCTTGTACCATAATTCCATTATATCGACTGATGCCTATTATGTCAAGCTTTTTACAAATATTTCTTGTAAAGCAATATTTTATTTCATATCATGTTATTTTATCATTTCATATGATACATAATAAAAACTAAAAAATATTATAATGATTGCAGGTGAAATATGGAACTGAATGATATTATACAACGAATTGGATATTTCAGAAACAAGGCAAATCTTTCCGCAAGGGCACTGAGTTTATCCATTGGCAAAAATCAAGCCTATATAAATAAAATGGAGGCTGGCGAATTTGAGCCTTCAATGAAGATAATACTTGAAATTATCGAAGCGCTTGGTATCACTGAAGAAGAATTTTTCTATTCGAACATAAATACTTATAAAATTGATAAAGAAGACCTTGATATAATAAAAAGACTTTCCCCCGAAAAGAAAGTCGCATTAAAAGAATTATTAAAATAAACATCCAAACAAAATTTCGTTTGGATGTTTTTATTTACATAAATTTAAGTGCTAATCTTAAAAACTTTGAGTGTTTATTTTTGTGCAATTTGGTTTAAAAAGCTGATACTTTCTATTGCAGCAATTGCTCCATCACTTTCAGCAGTAACCAACTGTCTTAAACTTTTTGTTCGGCAATCGCCCGCAACAAATATGCCTGGGATTTCAGTTTTGCAGTCCTCGCCAGCAACGACATAGCCAATTTTATCAAGTTTCAAAACGTTTGCAAACGCGTTGTTTGATGGCACTTGTCCAACAGCCACAAAAAGTCCAGAAATTTCAAGCTCTATTTTTTCGCCACTGTTTTTGGTAACCTCAATTTTCTCAAGTGTTTTATCGCCCTGAAGATCAGTAACATTTGCTTCCAAAACAAATTCTACATTTTCTTTTTGCCTCAGCGCTTCAACCACAGTTTCTGCCGCCCTGAACTCATTTCTTCTGTGAATAAGATAGACTTTTTTGCAAATGTCAGACAGGTAAAGCGCTTCTTCTATTGCAGCATTTCCGCCGCCCACAACTGCCACATCTTTGCCTTTATAAAAAGCACCATCACATGTTGCACAATAAGAAACCCCTTTGCCCAAAAATTTGTTTTCATTTTCCAGCCCAAGAGGTCTTGAAGATGCCCCTGTTGCAATAATAACTGCTTTTGCCTGAAAATCCCCTTTATTTGTTTTGACAATTTTTATATCTGCGTCAAGGTCTATGCCAACAACCTTTGCAGTCTTAAATTTTGCCCCAAAGTCCTTTGCTTGATTGTAAAGCTCCATGGCAAAATCCGCGCCGGCAAAACTCTTAATTCCAGGATAGTTCACAACGTTTGACGTCGTGATAATTTGCCCACCAAATGCCCCTGCCTCAATCACAAGACATTGTTTGCCCGCCCTTTGAGCATATATTGCCGCAGTCAACCCCGCAGGGCCACCGCCAATGATAATTATATCTTCCATAAGCACCTCATAATTATTGTTACCTTTAAAGGTATATAAAATATAGTCAATTGTCAAGCAAAATTCAAAACAAAAAAATCCTTAATCATTTTAAGGATTTTTTATTGTCTTTTATTCGTGTTTTATAGTTTGTGTTCACCTTTAACACTGAAATTGATAATGTCAATTTGAAGTCCTGTTTCTTCACCGTTTGCGAAGTAGTGCTGGGCGCCGTCAAGCTCGATCACAATAGATGTTGTCGCGCTGTTTGAAGCAAAATAGTCATTGACATTTATCTCAACATGTGCAGTTTTTCCAGCTTTTATATTGTCAACCGGCACCGTAAATTTTGGCTCTTGATAGCCATTAAGATCACCATTTTTCAGGTTTGAAACACGAACAATAAACTGCAACTCTGTGTCTATATTGCTGAAAACATCAAACTCGATTTTTTCAACGGTCATCTTATAGATCCACGCATTTTCGCCCGTGAAAGTTACCGAAAGATATTTATTTGGCTTGTCCGCTTTGCTGCCCGTAAAATGAGAAAGGTTTTCAGTCTGCGTTCCGTTTGCGCCATAAAGAGTATAGCTGACGCTTTGGCTGAAATATCTTGACATGTTTATTCCTGTCTTGTTCTCGCCACAGGCTGAAAAAAGCATTACAGGTAAAAACGCAAAAAGCACCAAAACAAAGGATAAAAAGCGTTTCACTATGCCTTTCCTCCGTCATTTATGTAAAGTATTCCAAGAGTTCCTTTTCCGCAGTGGCTTGTGATTGTTGATGAAGCAACCGTCTGGACAACCTCATCAAAGATATTCTTGCTTTTCACATATTCCACAATCTCGTCAGCAATCTCAGGTTCTATTGACGAATGTGTCACAAAGCAGATTGCTTTATCAGGATTGTTATATTCCTTCAAAACATCATCAACATATTGTTTCAAAACAGGCAACATCTTTCCACGTGGCTTGCCAACATTTTTCATTGCACCGTCAATAACTTGGATGCGTGGCTTAATTCGAAGAAGATTTGCCCCAATAAGTGCCATAGCCGAGCACCTGCCACCCTTATAAAGATAGCTTACTTCTTGAATAATAAATCCCGCCTGAACAAAGGCCACTCTTTCCTCAACTTTTTGCGCAATCTCAGAAGCTTCCAAGCCATCTTTTGCAAGTTTTGCAGCATAAAGCACCAAAAGACCGGTTCCTGATGAAAGGTTGTTTCCGTCCACAACAATGACTTTGCCATCAAATTCTTTTGCAGCCTCTAAAGCGTTATTAAAAGAGCTTGAAATCTTGCTTCCAAGGCCAATATGAACGATATTCACATCACCCTCTTTTTCAAAAACGCTTTTGAAAAACTCACTGTATTCATAAGAGCTGATTGCGGCGGTCTTTGGTAATTTTTTATTTTGCTTTACATAATCAAAGATGTCTTCAGGGAATATGTCCACACCATCTTTAAATTCATTTTCACCAAGGATAACTGAAATAGGCACCTCATAGATATTATACTCTTTCACTTGTTCCTTGCTTAAATCACATGACGAATCACTTGTAATAATAGTCTTCATAATTTTTCCTCTTTTCTTCCTCTATTTTTTTGTTTTTTCGATTACTAATTAAATTTTAGTAAATATTACACCAAAAGGCAAGCAATTTCCAAACATTGCGTGCCAAATTGCACGAATTAAAGTTTGGCCATACTTTACATGTATGACAACCGAGCCCGCAATTTCATCATATTTCACCGCACCAAACATGCGACTGTCAACAGAATTATTCCTGTTGTCCCCCATAACGAAATACTCATCTTCGCCAAGAGTCAAAGAGTATTCATGAGCAACATTATCCCCATAAGTTATCGGATTTTGCAAAGCATCGACAAGCTCATTATGGAATTGATACAAAGCGCTTGTTTCATGTTTAGTGTTTATCTGCATTTTTGTTTCAAGCGTATAGTCATCTTGCATCAAAACATCATCAACCAAGTATTCAACAACCATCAACTTTTGGCCATAGTCATCAAAAACATAATTCACAAATCTGAAAGTGATTTTTTGTCCAGGAAGAGCAACAATCCTCTTGATAATTTTATTTCCGCTGTCCGTCTTGCCCTCTTTGATAACGACGATATCTTTGTCTTTATAGTTTCTTGCCTTAACATAGTAAACCGTGTCCGTGTTAAGATTATAGTTTGTCCCTTTTGCCGAACGATTTATTGTTGGAAGCATAGACGAACCAATGACATTTATAGGCTTAAAAATAATTTGGAACAGGAAAATACTGCAAACAAAGCATACACCAAAGATGATCATTGCACCTAAAAAATAGCCAAAAAGAGTATTACCTGCTGCAATCTCAATTATTTTTGGCTTACTGTATTCATCTGTGTTTTGTTTGGCATCATCTGTGGTGTCATTATCAGCCACCAGATTTTGCGTTTGCAAAACATCATCTTTTTGTATATCTGAATTTTCCTGTTGATTTTCTTGCATAACAAATATAGTTTATCACTTAATCTTCTGAAAATCAACAAAAATTCCACTCCAATTTGTCAAACATTGTCAAAAAGACTTAAATAGAATTTGTTAAAACGATTGACAAAACTTAAAAATAGTAAGAAAATAATAATGCATCCACAAATAAGTAGCACACTTGTCTGATCACAAAACAAAGATCAAAATTTTACAACATAAACAGTATTAAGCTCCATTAGCTCAACTGGATAGAGTGCCCGGCTTCGAACCGGTAGGTTGGGGGTTCGAGTCCCTCATGGAGCACCAACATTTTAAAAACAAAATTATTAAAAAGGAGTAAATAATGTATTATCGTTTAAGTGGTGATTCAGAAAATTTCAGAAATTACGTTTTGTCAAAAAGTCTTTCACCTCAACAACGAATTCAAATAGAAGAATCTTTTAATGGAACTGCACAAAAAGATTCATATAAGCCACTTAATTTTTATATGACTCTCGCTACTGAAAAATCTTATCCTATTGCTGATTTTACTTCTGGTTCCCTGCCAATCTGCAGTGAAAAAATGAAAAATATATTAGAAAAAATATGTGATAAAAATGATGTTGAATTTTTACCTTGTTACTTGGAAGGCACGAATGAAACTTACTATATAATGCACATTCTCTGTTTTGTTGATTGCATTGACTATGAAAAGTCTAAATTTACAACGTTTAAAAGCACGCCTGACAAAATCATGTTTTTTGACCACATAGAATTTAAAGAAAAAGTAAATAAAAATCTTTTCAAAATTAAAGATTTGCCATTCACATACTATTTTATATCTGAAAAAGCCAAAAATATATTAGACTCCAGTGATTTAAAAGGCCTAATCATACAAGATGATTTGTTTAAATAAGACAAATCAAGCGTTAAATTTAATATAATTTTTTATTTTTCATCTTTTTATACTTATCAAAAAGTTTCAAACATTCTGCTCTGTCAATTTCTTGCATGGGTAGTTTTATTTTTTCATAGTCTACATTGAAACCGTCTTCAAAAACCTTATCTCGAAAACCAATTTTTTCATTATCTTCAATGGAGCAACCATAATAAATCTTATCAATGTTTGCCCACATACAAGCACAAAGGCACATTGGACATGGCTGACCTGTGGTATAAAGTTCACAGCCACTAAAATTAAAAGTCTTAAGTTTTTTGCCTGCTTCTTGCAGTGCATTTATTTCTCCATGACTTGTTGGGTCATTGTCCTCAAGAACGCGATTATGTGCTTTTGCAATAATTTCTCCATTTTTGACAATAACACAACCAAAGAGGCCACCTTCCCCTTCTTTTATTCCAATTTCTGCCTCTTTTAAAGCAATTCCCATAAATTTATTCATAAATATTCCTCAAATATATCATGTTGCTATTTCAAATTATAATATACGTTGCCATTATTTCCAAATATTTTGAATAAAAATTTAAAAATCAATACAAAACTATTCAATTCATTTGTGTTTCAAACCTAAAGTGTGCTAAAATCATATTATCAAATTAAAAGGAGAAAAATATATGGCACAACAAACAGGTGGTTTTAGAAGAGTAATAAAATGGCTTTTCAACATCTCTTATGAATACGAACAAACAAAAATACGTTGGCAGAGACGAAGTGCTTTTGTGAAAATCTTATCACTTCTCGCAACTATATTCTTTCTTGGCTTATCTTGCTTAGTTCTTTAT
Source organism: Clostridia bacterium (assembly GCA_017444785.1). Classification (GTDB taxonomy): domain Bacteria; phylum Bacillota; class Clostridia; order Christensenellales; family UBA1242; genus UMGS2069. The sequence continues at coordinate 6,004 of JAFSVX010000062.1, read as the reverse complement.
TGGACAGGAAAATCATTCCAAGGCATTCACGGAAGCTCTCTTGATGAAATTGTCCGCTCAGTAGTCGTTTTCTTTGGAATATTCCTTCTTGCATTAACTGATGTCATCTTTATTTCAAGCATGATAAAACTTCTTTTCTTCAACATCTTTGTTGCTTTTTCTTGCAGACCTAAAAAACAACCAAAGGTGAAGTCAAAAGCAGTTGTCGCTGAAAAAGTTGAAATCACAAAAACAACTGAAGAAACAACATCATCTGACACAACAAACGCAACAAGTGAGCAATCAGATGAAACTGCCACTGACAGCATGACAGCTCAGCAATCAGGAATATCAAATGGCATGTTTAAAAATCGACCAAAAAGCAAAACTTCAAGAGCTTTTGACACAACTTTTGGTTGGATAAACATTCTGCTTCTTGGAGGATATATCGCAACATTAGTGCTTGCATTCTTGGGTGGATACGGAGGTTTATAATAACAAATGTCAACAATTGACAAGTCAAATACAAAGAAAATCATAATACTTGCATCAAATAATAAATACAAAATTGAAGAGTTCAAAAAAGAATTCCAAGATTTTGAAATCCTTTCCCTTTCTGACATCGGCTTTGTTGATGAAATAGAGGAAAACGGAACGACCTTTGAAGAAAACAGCCTTATTAAAGCGAACGCTATTTCAACGTATTTGAAAGATAAACAGATAAAATATGATTATATCATTGCAGATGACAGCGGACTTTGTGTTGATGCCCTCGGTGGCGCTCCAGGAGTATACAGTGCACGTTTCGCCGGAAATCACGACAATGCAGCCAACCGAAAGAAATTGCTTGAGGTTATGACAGGAAAACTTGACAGAAATGCCCATTTCACCTGCCTTATTACCTTGATGAAGCCAGACAGCTCATATCAAACATTTGAAGGCATATGCAAAGGAAAAATCCTTGACCACGAGGAAGGCAACAGTGACTTTGGATATAACAATTTATTTTATTCAAACAAGCTGGGTAAAACTTTTGGAAGCGCAAGCATTGAAGAAAGACTTGTGGAAAATCACCGCGGCAAAGCCATTGCAAAAATTAAAGAATATTTCAATAAACTTTAACAAATAAAAATTGATAAACTTTAACAAATAAAAATACAAAAAGATGATGGAAAAACCCATCATCTTTTTTATGCATATCATAATTAAAATTCTATTAAGCACTTTTCTTAGTTTATTTATTGAAGAAATCCAAAACATCATTATAAACTTCCTCTTTATTAAGCTCGTTTATAAGCTCATGTCTGCACTCTGGATAAATCTTTATTTTGACATTTTTACCACATTTTTTATATGTTTCATACAAACTTTGCACATATTTTGCATTTTTTCCGACAGGGTCTTTATCCCCGGCGATCAAAAATATTGGCGTTTCATCAGGTATTTTATAAATGGATTTATTAAGCACTGTTAAGTGTTTTAACATACTTCTGTAAAAACTTACAGGAAAATAGTATCCACGGAGTGGATCTTTTAAGTATCTTTCCCAATTATCCTCATCACGACTGAGCCAATTTCCGTTTTTAAATTTTTTGCCATATTTTCTGAGGCTTATTCCTTCCATGATATTCGCATGATTATTCTTTTGCCCCAAAGCAATAAGTAAACCTGCAAGAAATTTTCCTGCCTTATACATAAATTTTGAACCATCAGTTGTGCCACAAAGCACAAATTTTTTAATAATTTTATTCTCCTGCATCAAGCCTTGCGTAATAAATGAGCCAAACGAATGACCAAACACAAAAATTGGCAAATTATATTTTTCTTTCAAAAAATCGCAAATTATAGTCTGATCCTCTATAATTTCTGCATAAATATCCTTTTCTCCAAAGCCATTTTTCTTTTCTCCAAGAAGAGAGTGGCCATGTCCCCTTAAATCCGAAGCAAGCACAATATACCCATTTTTTGCAAGAAACTCTGCAAAATCCACATACCTAAGCGCGTGTTCTTGCATACCATGGATTATTTGAATGACTGCTTTGGCTTTTGTCTTTGGCTCAAATAAATAGCAATTAAGTGATAAATTATGAAAACCATTTATTGTAAATTGTTTCATTGATTTTCCTCCAAAAATTTGATGAATTCTTCTTTAATTTTATTGCTTTTTGCGTTTTTATGTCCAACCAAACAAATAGTTCTGCTGTCTATTTTAAAGTCGGTATTTATAACATATATTTTTTGTCTTTCAATCTCGTGGTGGAAATACTCTGGATTGACAACACCAACAGCAATCCCTTGCCTGATAATCTCGTAAATGAGGCCATAGCTTTCAAGTTCATATTTCGCATCAAGCTTTATGCCGTATGCCGCAAAATAGTTGTCAATATTCTGCCTGCTGGTCTTTCCTGAAGTGATAAGGGCAAGATTGCTTGACGCAAAATCCTCTTTTGTCATAGGCTTATCTTTGTATTTTTCCATAACCTCTTTGCTTCCAACAACAGCATAGTTAACATTATACTCTCTTACAACTTCAAGCTCTGGGCGAACAAACTCGCTGTCCATGACCGCAAGGTCCATCTCATCATTTATTAAAAGTGATGTCAGCTCATTTTCTTCCCCCCTCTTTACACTTATGTCAAGTTTAGGATATTTTTTCAAGAAACTGTTGAGCTGTCTGCTGATAAGCATAGTTATATTTGAAGTTGTTGTGCCAAGTCGCAACGTTCCGCTTTCAAGTTTTTTAGTATTTGGACAATACATATAGATATTATCAAGCTCAGCAAGGATTTTTGAAACTTTACTATAAATATATTTTCCTTCTTTGGTAAGCTCAACACCTTTATTTTTACGCACAAAAAGTTCACCATGCATTTCTTCTTCAAGTTGCTTGATACTTTTTGTTATCGCAGGCTGAGAAATAAACAGCTTTTCAGATGCTTTTGTTATGTTCCCTTGCTCTGCAACACAGACGAAAATTTTTAAGAGATTGTAATTTGCCATAACTTAAAGTTATCACCACCATAAATTTTATATATTTTACATTATAACAAAAATCATTTATAATAGCAAGTGAAATGCATAAAAGGAGGGCAAAAAAATGCAAATCAACGTAAATGAAAGTATGCTCGACTATGTTTTCAACAGGCTGCGCATGCAAGAGGGAAAAACATCAAGCAAGATTATCAGTAAATTGGACAGCTTGACCATTTTTAAAGTATTGGCAAACGCAAAATACAAACAAGATTTTGGAATTCAGCTTACCGACCTTGAAAAAACAATCAAAGACGAAGCCGGATTTTATATATATACCTATGTTTCGCAAAAATATGAAGAGGCAAAATCAAATGGAGGAATAACCAGTATAGTTTATCCAGCATTCAGCAATATCACTTTAAATGACCTTTATAAAATGAAAAGTCATAATATTGCATAATTTTATTCAAATTTATTGCAAATTTTATATTTATTCCCCAAAAAACTGCAGAAATGCAGTTTTTTATTTTGAAAACAAGTTATAAATCATTTTATTTTTTCGTTTTGCATATTTATACGCAATTGCAGTTCCACTTTTTCTTTTATGGTAAACCATTAAAGTTTTAGCAAATGGGACAAACTTTTCATCATAATAAAAAACACAATAATCACTATCATCAATCATGGCTTTATTTCTTTCAATGTAACTCGCCTTACCTGATATAAATTTACTTTTAAATTCACATTCTTTTTCATAAGCTTTAAGTCTTATTTGTTTACCAGACATATTCGATAAAAGTTTTTCATACCTTTCTCTTTGATTTTCCGAGATAAATGTTTCATGCGAACATGTGTAATTTATTCTTATGATTTGATTATATTTTTCTTTCAAATCAGTAACAATTTGGTGGCAAAGATTGTCAAATTCACTTTTGCTTCCAAACAAAAAATTAGAAACATTATCATTCAAAATAAGTTTTTCAATGACATTCGTTACCTCATTAACCAAGTTGTCATCAATTTTTATCTTCCGATGACCAATAAAACAACAAGATTTTGAATTACCCATATATGTAATATAGTTTTACCTACATATAGATTATACAAGACAAGCCATGGGAAAATCAATCAAATATGTATATTTACCTACATATATTATAAAAAACTATTTGTTATTTTTATGTATGTATAAATACATAATTACGATAGGTGGTTTATGAATATTTGTGAAGCTGTAAGTCAAAGAATAAATACTCTCTTGATGCAAAATAAAATTACACTATATAGGTTAGAGCAAAATGCAGGAATATTACACGGGACAATGATGTGCATAATGAATAACAGAAACAAAAATGTAACACTAAAAACAATTATACAAATTTCACGCGGTTTTAATATGACATTATTAGAATTCTTAAATGATCCAATATTTGAGGACTTAGATTTGGAAATTTACTAATTTATTTTTTTAAGAATATTATGAAAAATAATTTTAAAGAAAATTTAAAAAACTTAAGAAATATTGCAAAGTTAACTCAAGATGACCTTGCAAAACTTCTTAATGTAAGTTTTAAGTCAATAAGTCATTGGGAAAACGGATATAGCGAACCAAATATAGATATGCTGATAAAATTAAAAGAAATTTTTAAAGCTTCATATGATGATATTATTGAATAGAAAGAAGCACCATATGGTGCTTTTTTCTTTATTTTGGCTCAAGGGAGATGGATTTGAACATGTTTTGTCCCGTCTCTCTACCGAACCGGCGGCCTTTGAACCGCACCTTTGGCGACTTTTTGTTTTATGCTTTGCAAACAGAACCGTCATGTAATAATACTATGCCAAACCTGTTTGCTTTGCCTAAATTCAAAAATCCATCCAAATCTGCTGCCATACTTTCCACGCAATAAACATTTATCATAAACAAATCAATAAGCACGTGACTTGGTTTTATTGTTCAAATCCTTTCTCAACAATAAAAACAAGAGCGCCCTATTATAGGGTGCTCTTGTTTTTATTTTGGTTGCGGGAGATGGATTTGAACCAACGACCTTCGGTGATGAGCTTGGGCGAGCTTTCGGACTGCTCTATCCCGCGCGGGATAGAGTTTGCCTTTGCAACAAAAAAGACAGACGCATGAAGCGCCTGTCTTACTTTTGGTTGCGGGAGATGGATTTGAACAGTTTATGTTCCGCCTCTCTCCCGAACCGGCGGTCACAGCCCCCGCACCTTTGGCGTCTTTTTGGCTTATGCTTTGCAAACAGAACCAACCATGTAAAAATACTATGGTGAACCTGTTTGCTTTGCCTAATTCCAAAAATACATCCAAATTTGCTACTTTTCGTTACACGCAATAATCTACATTTTTTCAAACTTTTTAAGCACGTGCCTTTGTTCTGCGTGCAAATTCAAACTTGTAAAACGAAATAAAGATAAAGACCACCAAAAGGTGTTCTTTATCTTTATTTTGGTTGCGGGAGATGGATTTGAACCAACGACCTTCGGGTTATGAGCCCGACGAGCTTCCGGACTGCTCTATCCCGCGACAACGAACATAATATACAACATATTATGCACTTTGTCAAGAGTTTTATGACCTAAAATATAAAATATTTTTAAAATTAGTATAAAGAAATGCCAGAAAACAATTGCGAAAGAACAACTTTTATGTTAAACTATTCAGAATAAATATAAATTTACAGGAATTTTTATGAAAATTGCAATTTTTACAGACAACTTTATACCAGGCGTTGGTGGCACTGAAAAAGCAGTTCTTGGTCTTGCAACAAGCCTTTCGAAAAAACATGAGGTTGTTGTGTGTTGTCCAGAATATCAATACAAAAATGAAGATGAATTCCCTTTTAAAGTAATTCGTGCAAACAGTATGTCCCTTACAAACACAGAAATGTATGCTTTTCCAGAACTTTCATCTTCCTTCAAAAAAGAACTTAAAAAATTTGCTCCTGATGTGATACATTGCCATACTGTTTTTTCTATGGAAAAATATGCGATTAAATATGGGAAAAATCACAATATTCCTGTTCTTTTCACC
>JAFSVX010000061.1 GCA_017444785.1 Clostridia bacterium | reverse complement strand
TATTTATCTTTTGTTTTTTACTTATGCCGGTTTCAAACACAAAATGCTATGCAGAAGAAAAGCAGAATTTATGCCAAAATTGTAAGTCAGCACTTTTATATGATGACAAAAGTAAGACTGTTATTTTTGCAAAAGATGAGCACAAAAGATTGCCTATTGCAAGCATGACAAAGCTGGCAACACTTATGCTTGTTTTTGAGGCAATTGATGAAGGGAAACTTTCAGAAGATCAGATGATCAAAGTAAGTCAAAATGCTGCCGATACAGAGGGTTCATCTGCATTTTTGGATGCAAAAAGTGAATATAAAATAGGCGACCTTATCATGACTGTCATAGTGGCATCTGCAAATGACAGTGCGGTTGCACTTGCAGAAGCAGTCAGCGGAAGCGAGGTTGCTTTTGCAAAAGAGATGAATGCGAGAGCTGAGCAGCTTGGACTTAGTGATACAAACTTTATAAATGCGACAGGACTGCCAGCAGTTGACCACTACTCATCTGCGCATGATATTTCAATAATCTATTCGCAGATCTGTGATCATCCAATCTATAAAAAATACAGCAAGATTTGGATGACTGAACTTGTGCACCCATCAGGCAGAAAGACGGATATTGTCAACACAAACAGACTGATAAGAAGCTATGACGGTTGTGATGGCGGAAAGACAGGGTATACTAAAGAGGCACAGTATTGCTTGACGGCATCAGCAACGCGCGGTGATATGAGGCTTATTGGTGTTGTGATTGGAGCGCAAACAAGCAAGGAAAGATTCAATCAAATGTCAGATTTGTTTAACTTTGGTTTTGACAACTTTGAAAATAAAGTTATCATCTCAAGCAAGTCGCCACTTCAAAATGTAGAGGTGATCGGAAGTAAAACGAAGAACGTTGATGTTTATGCTAGTGAGGACTTTGTGAAATTTTTAAAACGTGGTGAGGAGTTTGACTATTCACTTAAATATGAAATAAACAGCATCAAAGCACCTCTTCAAGCTGGGGAGATAATCGGAAAACTTTACGTTCTTGATGAAAATAACATAGTAATTTCTGAACATGACCTGATAGTGCATGACGAAATCACAGCCATAACCTTTGGCGAGATATTCCATAAAATTATTGAAAATATATAATTGCTGTGCATAAATTTAACAAAAAACAGAAAAATAGACAAAAAGGGCAACAAGATCATTCATATTGTTGTCCTTTTGTTTGACAGGGCGTGGCATTTAAGTTTATAATATATTATAAACTTTTGGAGCTGACAATGTTAATAGGTTTGGTAAATGGTAATTATTCGTTTCTTACTGTGCTGGCAGTATTGCTTGGCTTTTTTGCTGCGCTTCTGATATGTATGCCTTTTCATGAGTTTGCCCATGCATTTGTCGCATACAAAGAAGGGGACTATACAGCGCGAGCAATGAAAAGATATACGCTTGCGCCATTTGCACATATTGATTTAAGCGGATTTTTGCTTTTACTGTTTTTTGGAATTGGTTATGCAAAGCCGGTGCCTGTTGATTTGAGAAATCTAAGACGTGGAAGAAAAAGTGAAGTGCTTGTTGCTGTTGCCGGCGTTATCACAAACATCATTCTTGGAATTTTGTTTGCACTTATTTTTGGCTTGCTGTCAGTCGTTTGGCCAGCACTTTTTAAAAACTATGGCTTTTTAAGTGATCTATACACTGCATTTTTTACATATATGGTCCTTCTTAACTTTATGTTGGCATTCTTTAATATCTTGCCAATCTATCCACTTGATGGTTTTAGGGTTGTTGAAGCATTTGCAAGACCAGGCAGTGGCTATGTCCAGTTTATGAAAAGATTTGGTTTCTTTGTGATTTTGTTATTGTTGATCACACCAATTCTCGATTTTTATCTTAACTATACAGGCTATTGGCTTGGTGAAAACCTGATTGAGTGGTTTAAGCAGTTATTCAAACTGATTTTTAAGGTGAATGCTTAAAAATAAAAGTTGTTATAAATGTTAAATAAGTAAAAACAAAAAATATAAAATAAGGAAAAATATGGCAGAAAAAACTAATGAAAAATTGAATGACGACAACAAGGTTGAAGACTTCCTTAAGCTTTCTGATGAAGAAAAGGCAAAGATTCAGGAAGATAATTTTTCTGTTGACGATCCAATTCAGATTGAAGGTATGGACGCCCCTGATGATATCGACAGCACTTTGAAGTTTAAGCTTGACCAGTTTGAAGGACCACTCGATCTTTTATATCATCTAATCAAAGTTGCAAAGATTGATATTCGTGAAATCTTCATCAGTCAGATCACCGAGCAATACCTTGAAATGATGAAGGATCTTGACGGAATTGAAATGGAGAAGGCTGCGGATTTTACACTTATGGCTGCAACTCTTTTGGAGATAAAGTCAAATAAACTTCTTCCAAAGCCACAAGAGGTTATTGATGGAGAGGTGGAGGATCCCGAAGAAAAACTTTATCGTCAGCTTGAAGAATATAAACTTTTCAAAGAGGCAAGCGAGAAGCTTAAACCGTTGGAAGATATAGGCAAATTCTATAAACAGCCGGACGATAGTGCTGGGCAGTATCGCTATGAGCTTCCAGAAAAACTTGATGTTGATGCGCTTATTGGTGCATTTTCAAGCCTGCTTCATCGCGTAAGCGTAAGGGCAGAGCAAATGGTGGAAAGAAAGATTGAAAAGGATCGTTTCACTGTGGCAGAGAAGATGGCTCAGATTAAAGACGGATTACTTGTGAAGAAAAGATTTAAGTTTACTGAACTTTTCGAACAGGACTATTCAAAAAGTGAAATCATCAATACGTTTCTTGCACTTTTGGAACTTTTGAAAACTCAAATCATAAAAGTTCAGCAAGAGGGGACGTTCGAAGAAATAGAGATTATTAAACGAGAGGATTAGGAAGATAAATGGAAAATTTAGAAAATATTTTGGAAAGCATATTATTTGCAAGTGGCGAATCTGTGGATATTGGCGACATCACAAGCAAGATTGACGTTACGAAAGCTGACATAAACAAAGCTGTGAAAAAACTGCAGGAAAAATATGACGGCAAGTCTGGCATCAAACTTTTGCAATTTAACAACAAACTGCAATTTGCTTCAAATGGCGACTATGCTGAACAGGTGTCGCTTGTGCTTAACCCAATCCGTCAAAGAAATTTGAGCAAAGCCACTCTTGAAACTGCATCAATCATTGCTTATAAACAGCCAATTACAAGGCTTGAAATTGAAGAGATCAGGGGCGTGTCAAGCGACTATGCAATAAATATCTTGCTTGAACATAACTTGATAGAGGTTGTAGGAAGAAAAGATGCAATAGGTAAGCCACTTTTGTTTGGAACAACTGATGAATTTTTGAAGAGATTTAACCTTGAAAGCATTGACCAACTTCCTGACTATAACGAACTTCTGGAGCGTGTTAAAGTTATTAAAAAGAGTGATGACAGGCTTTATAACCACTTTGAAGTCAAGGGAGACAATGATGAAAAAGAAGCAGCAGCAGATCTTCAAATCAATCAAAATTTGTCAAATGATAACTTAAATGCACTTGCAGATAAGGTTGCAATGACCAAGGTTAAAACGCTTGATCTTGATACTTTTGGTCCAGTTATTGGCGAAAAAGACGCTGATTTTGACGCTGAGGACACTGATTTTGCAGAAAAATCATCAAGGGAAGAAGACGAAACTTCAGATGAGAAAGATGATAATTTGCTTGAAAATTTAAACAATAATGATGATCTTAATGATGACAAAGAAGATGATGAACTTGATGACATGATCCTTGACGAAGAAATCTCAGATGACGACTTTGGTGACGACGGATTTGTGTAAGGAGTAGGCGATGGAAATAAAAATACGTAGGGCGACAATTGATGACCTTTTGACAATTCAAACACTCAACGATAAACTGTTTAAGTATGAAATGGATCGTGACCTTGATCACTATGTTGAAGGTTGGGCATATGGAAAGATAAGTGCTGATTATTTTACTGACCTGATTGAAAATCAGTTTGTGGTTATTGCAGAAAATAATGGCAAGCCGATTGGTTATCTTGCTGGCTCAATTTATCAAGATGATACCTATTCATATTATGACGGAAAAACTGCAGACCTTGACAATACATTTATTGAAGAAGAATACAGAAGGTATGGCATTGGTACAAAGTTTATGAACGCATTTATTGAATGGTGCAGACAAAATGATGTAAAACGAATTTTTGTGACAGCAACTGTTGGAAACGATAATACAATCGCATTTTATAAAAAACATGGTTTTAAAGAACTGAATATTGAATTAAAGAAAGAATTATAAAATATGAAAAACACTCTTTTAAGAGTGTTTTTCTTTTGCAAAAATAGTTTTTGATGTATTAAAACTGATGTCAAAACACAATCTATTATTATGAAACAGGGGATTTTGATTGCGCTGATTGTGGTTTTGGCTGTGCTTGTTTTGGTCTATCCGTTCAAGTTTAAAGTGGCACTGCATTTCAATGTGATCGAGCTTGTTGGCTTCATTGCGGTAAAATCCTTTGGTCTGAACATTATTTCCATGAAAATTTTAATTGACGAAAATGGCAAGCTAGATATTGAGATTGGTAAAAGAAAAAAGAAGAAAAAGAAGAAGCCTTTTTCTTACAGTCAGGCTTATTTCATGTCACTTGCGAGGCGCCTTGAGGTGAAAAAATTTGAACTTTATTTATCCTATGGTCAGGCAAGTGATGCATATTTGACTTCAATGGCTTGTGGAGTTGTGCTTATGATTGACAGTATGCTTTCATCAATTCTTCTTGACAACTATAAACATGTTAAAATTTTTACAGATATTGACCCAATATATAATGATGACAGATTGGAACTTTCAGGAGCGGTGGTTGTGACATTTTCAATTTTTGATACAGCAATTTCAATTCTGCTTGGATTTATAAACTATCTCAAAACAAAAAAGGAGGCAAAAGCAAACAATGCTTGATAATCAGATAAATGAACTTATGGCAAGTGCGATTGAAAAAATACGAGGCATGATGGACGTGAACACTGTTGTTGGTGTTCCATTTGAAACAAAAGATGGAAAAATTTTGATACCTCTGACAAAAGTTTCTGTTGGTTTTGTTGCTGGTGGTGGAGAGTATGGCAAAGGTAAATCTGACAAAGAAGATCAGCCGATGGCGGGTGGCTCTGGTGGTGGTGTCAGCATGCAACCTATTGGTTTTTTATCTATTTTTGGTGATGAGTGCAAGCTTATTCGTATTGATGAAAAATCCAAATATGAGAAGCTTATGGAGACCGTCCCAGAGATTTTATCCAATCTTTCAGGCATGCTGAAAAAGGGGAATGAAGATGAAAAGGAATAGTCGTATTTCTGATAAAAAAATAAAAATTTTGCTTAAAAACACTATTTTTATATTGATTTTTGCGCTTTTGATAACGAATTTTGCGTTTTTTAATTTATCGCCATATAAAAGTGAACTTGTGTGGGCAGAGGAAAAATCAATGACCAGTGCAAAAGCAATGGCAGTGATTGAAAAGGAAAGTGGACGCATTCTATATTCAAAAAATCAAGATGAAAAACTGCCAATGGCAAGCACGACAAAAATTATCACTGCAATCTATGTGATTGAAAATTGTGATGACTTGGATAAAAAATTCGAAGTGCCAAGTGAGGCTGTTGGAATATCTGGAACAAGCATAGGACTAGTGGCTGGTGAGCACCTTTCAATAAGGGAATTACTTTATGGACTTATGCTTCGATCTGGCAATGATAGTGCAGTTGCGCTTGCGATTTTGACAAGTGGAAGTGAAGAAAAATTTATCGAAGATGTCAACAGTTGGCTTTCTGAAAAAGTTGGAGTTTTTGACACTCACCTTGCAAATCCGCATGGTCTTCCAGATGAAAGCCACTACACAACTGCAAGTGACCTTGCAAAGATAAGTGCATATGCAATGAAAAATCCAACGTTTTGCGAAATTGTAAGATCGCAAAAGATTTCAATTTCTGATGAGATGCAAAGCAAATATCCACGTGACCTTGTCAATAAAAATAAGCTACTCAAAAATTATGAGTTTGCTGACGGAATAAAGACGGGCTATACCAAAGCGGCTGGCAGGTGCTTTGTTGGAAGTGCAACAAAAAACAACATGACACTTGTTTGTGTGCTTTTAAATTGTGGGCCCATGTTTGAGGAATGCCAAGAGCTTTTGGAAAAAGGGTTTAATGATTATAAACGCTATCAGATTGTGCGAAAAGGCGAGAAACTTGGAGAGGCCCTTGTGGAAGAGTCGGACATAAAAACAATTGATCTTAAGACTGAGTGTGCCTTTTACTATCCTCTTTCAAAAAGTGAGCTTGGCAAAGTGAAGGTGAATGTCGATGCTCCAAAGATCCTGAAGGCGCCACTTAAAGCGGGTGAAGAAATAGGTGAGTTTAATATAACTATTGAAAATCAGTTGATTTTTTCAGATAAATTCTATATTATAAATAATATAGAAAACAATACATATGGCTCAAAGTTGGAGAAAATTATTGAGAATATGTAAAAAAGTGAGAAAATCAAATGAGGATAAACAAATATCTTGCAAGCTGTGGAATTGCAAGCAGAAGAAAATGTGAGGATATTATAAAAGCAGGAAAGGTCTGTGTGAACGGAAAAGTTCTGACAGACCTTGGTTTTGTTGTTGGGGAAAATGACGTTGTTACTGTTGACGGAAACACTTGTCAGCCAGCCACCGAGTTTGACTATGTGATGATGCATAAGCCAAAAGGCTTTATCACAAGCACATCTGATGACAAGGGCAGAAAGACGGTAATGGATCTTTTGCCTGATAACTATAAAAATTTGAAACCGGTTGGACGTCTTGACTTTGACAGTGAAGGCCTTTTGCTGTTCACAAATGATGGGGATTTGGCATTTTCTTTGACACACCCATCGCACGAGATCACAAAGACCTATGTGATAAAGGTTGAAGGACAGGTGAAGGAAAGTCAGCTTGCGGTTGTCCGTGCAGGCGTTGTTATTGACGGAGTGAGGTTGTCAAAATGTAAAGCCAAAGTCATGGAAAGAAATGAAAAGACAACCAAAATTGAAGTTGTTATCAGTGAGGGCAAAAATAGGCAGGTCAGAAAAATGTTTGAGGCAGTTGGCCTTAATGTTTGTTTCTTGAAAAGAACTAAAATTGGGGATCTTCGCCTTGGCGGGCTCTCTCGCGGGGAGTGCAGGCCTTTATCAATTGAAGAAATCCTCTATTTAAAATCACTTTAATGAAATTTTGAAAGGAGCAAAATATGAAAGTTTGCATAGTTGGTGGCGGCGCAAGTGGAATGATGGCAGCTCTTTTAATCGCAGAGAAAGGACATCAAATTGTTTTGCTTGAAAAAAATGAGAAACTTGGCAAAAAAATCTATATCACCGGCAAGGGTAGATGTAATCTTACAAATGCAGTTACCGGCAATGAGTTTTTGGCAAATGTAGTCAACAATGCTAAGTTTTTTATGAGCAGTGAGATCAGATTTAATTCTTCTGATACTATGCGCGTTTTTGAGGATCTTGGTGTGCCTCTTAAAATTGAGCGAGGCAACCGAGTCTTTCCTGAAAGTGATAAAGCAAGCGACATCACGCGTGCGCTTGAGCGAAGATTGAAACTGTTTAATGTTGACATCAGGTTTGACAGTGAAGTAAGAGAAATTTTGGTGCAAGACAATGTGGCATGTGGCGTGAAATTGTCAAACGGTGAAATAATAAATTCGGACGCTGTCATTATTGCGACAGGTGGGGTAACGTATCCGCTTACTGGAAGTACAGGTGATGGATATAAGTTTGCAAAAAGTTTAGGACACAAAATCATCGAGCCAAAGCCTGCGCTTGCAAGTCTTATCATAAAAGATGATGATATAAGATGTCTTGCTGGGCTTTCACTTAAAAATGTCAAATTATTTGTGAAAGAAAAAGGCAAGGTTATTTATACATCACCGGTTGGCGAAATGCTGTTTACCGGCAATGGAATTTCTGGGCCAATAGTGCTGACAACTTCAAGCAATATAAACAGGTTTGAACCTAAAAACCTTAAAATTTGCATAGATTTTAAGCCTGGACTTGATGATTTTGCACTTTTTAACAGAATTGAAAGGGATATTGTTTCCCTGAAGGCAAAACAATTTTCATCGCTTTTGGAAGGATTATTGCCAAAGAGTATTGCTGGTATTTTTGCAAAAAGATTGAATATAAATTTAACAAAAAAAGTAAGTCAATTGTCAAAAGAAGAGCGTGAAGGACTTGTCAAAATGTTAAAGAGTTTTGAGCTTTCGCTTGATAAAATTGATGACTTTGACCATGCGGTTGTCACAAGCGGTGGAGTTTGCGTGAAGGAAATAAAACCAAAAAATATGGAAAGTAAGCTTGTTTCAAAACTGTATTTTATTGGTGAGGTGCTTGACGTTGATGCACTGACTGGTGGGTTCAACTTGCAAATTGCTTTCAGCACAGCGGCGTCATGCGCAAGTGATTTTTAAAAGGAGAAAATTTTTATGATTTTTGCATTTTGTTACTGCATAATGTGGTTAATAACATTTTTGTTTTATCCAACAAAAGTCATAGGCAAGAAAAATTTGCCAAAGAAGAAAGGATACATTTTGTCATGCAATCATTATTCAAATCTTGATGCCATTATGCTTGACACTAAACTCCATAAAAGAATAAACTTTCTGGCAAAAAAAGAGTTATTTGAGAAGAAAGTCCCTGCTTTCTTTTTGAAGAAGTTTGGTGCGATACCTATTGATCGTGAAAAACCGGGTATTGCAAGTTTTAAGCAAGTTGTAAGTGTGCTGCATAAAAATAAAATAGTCGGCATCTTTCCAGAGGGGACAAGAAACAAAAACAAAGAAGATGACAGCCTGCAAAGTGTAAAAACAGGAATCATAACTTTTGCAAGCAAGGCAGAGGTGCAGATTGTTCCGGCTGTTATTTACAAAAGATTTAAAGTTTGGCGCAGAAATTATGTGATAATAGGTGAACCTTTAAACCTTCTTGCCGAGGATCCAAAGCGTTTGTCTAAAGAGGAACTTGAAGAAAATACTAAGCGCTTAACCGATGCGATGAATAAGCTTAGGGCAGATTTTGATGAAAAATTGAAGTTAAAAAAGGCTGGAAATAAAAAGCAAATTGGCAAAAGACAGAAAAAGAAATAATAAAAAGAATTAAAATAATAAATAGGGAATTGTATGAAGAAAAGAAAAAAGACGCAAAGTTCAGCATTTCAAGACATTGCTGATGAAAATATGAAAAAAGGTAAAATCTCTTTTGATGATCAGGTGGTCAGGGTTTTTGATGAGGTGCTTGAAAGTGACGAAAAGATTGTTAAGGGGTTTAAACCAAACAAAGCTAAAGTGTTTTGGTCAAAATTGCTTTTGACAGGTATTCCTTGTCTTTGCATTGCTTTGCTTGGACTTTTTGCGTTTTTATTTCCTGACAAAGAAACCTCTTTTGCTGCGGCGTTGATTATTATGATTGTTTTTTTAGTGTTGTCAAGCTCGATATTTGCTTGCAGTGTTTGGTTCACTTGCATTTACTTTAAAAACACCTATTATGTTTACACAAATAAAAGAGTCATCATACAAACAGGCATTTTTGGTGTGGACTTAAAAAGTCTTGAACTTAAAGATGTTGTAACATGTGATGTGCGCATAAGTCTGTTTGATAAACTTATCAGAAAGCATACCGGAACAATAAAATTTGGCAGTGGCTTCAACTCTGGCAGTGGCAGCTCTGAAACAGTGCAAGATTGTGTTTTTGCACATATTGAAAATCCTGATGATGTTTGCAAAGAGATAAACGAATTTATTAAAAATCAAGATATTAAAAAGTGAATTACAGCAGATAAAAAAACATAAATACGATAAAAGTAAATGAAAAATAAAAGTAAATGAGAAATAAGAAATAATAGATAAGAAAAAACATGTTCAGTTTTGCAATGAAACATGTTTTTTATTGCGCAAAATTTTTATTGTACAAATTTTTATTGTGTAAAATTTGATGGCCTTTGTTTGAATTATTAGTGCGTAAACACTATTCAGTGCGCAAACATTCAACAGGGTCTTTCTTTGCGGCAATGCTCGATGGAATAAGTCCGGCAAGCAGGGTCAACACAATGCTGAGTGAAACCATGATCAAGACGTTAAGGAAGGACAGGTGCACAAGTCCAGAGATTCCTGCAAGATGACTTATGATGATGTTGATTATTCCTGCAAACAGCCCAGAGATTGCTACGCCAATAAGTCCGGCAAAAAAGCCAATCATAACAGTTTCTGCGTTAAAGATGCTTGCAATATCGCGCTTTCTTGCACCAAGGGCACGAAGCACTCCAATCTCTTTTGTGCGCTCTATGACTGAGGTATAGGTTGTGACGCTGATCATAACCGTAGATACGATCAGTGAAATTGCGCAGAATGCGATAAGCACATATGAGATGACGTCAATAAGTTGTGCAAGCATATCAAATGCAAACTCCACAAAGTTTGTATATTCAATTTTGTTTTCAGGGTGATTTTCGTTCCATGCATTAAGATACTTGGTAATTTCAATCTCTGAGTCTATGTCGGCAGGATAAATTCTTATGGTTGTTGGTCTGTCATAGACGCTTAAATTCTGAAGAACGACTTTTAAGGTTTCTTCTGCGGTGGCGTATTGAGTGTCAACAATTGACCCTCCATTTAACACATATTGATCGGGAGAGTTAAGTTGTGCTTGGCCAATGGTTGAAGCTTTTGCGTCTTCAATGATATAATCGGTGAGCGCAGGGGCATAGACAAGCCCGGTTTGAAGCCATGCGGTCACATCATCATTTTTAATGCGAAGTATGCTGACAATTTTAAGAGTCACGGCACTTGCGTCATTGTAAAGATTTTCATAGTCTGTGCGGGCAGAGTATATGTCGGTTTCGCTGTTATATGTGTAAAGAAGGTTGTTTGGAATATATTTATATGCTTTGCCAACAATGTTTGCATAATTTATGGTCTCGTCAGTCATATCAAATCCAAGAAAGGCAAGAGAAATGGCAGAAACACGATTGTATTTGTCAACGACAAGTGCAAGCTCGTTCTTATTCTGTGGAATTCCTGTGGCGCTTTCTTCTGCCTTATAAAGCACATCATATGTCTCACCAACAAGGGCACTGTTTGAAATTATCTGGCTGGAAAAGTCGCTGAAATCATAGCTTTCCCCATATATCGGTGTATATTTGCCACCATTTTCCCTTATGACATTCATACGAACACTATATTCGAAGTCAATAGTCTTTGTTAAGGACTTGTCCATGGCTTTAAGATAGTCAACATATTCATTTGTGATGTTATTTTTCACCATTGGAACATAGCCTTGATCAGTGTATGGATACACAACATTGACATCGGTTGGATAGGCCTGCATGTCGGTCTCTGCATTATAGCTTTTTGCTATTTCAGTTGGATCAAGTTTTGGGGCACTCTCCAAAACATAGATTGCGGACTTGCCAACTGCTTCATCTTGTGTGCGGTTGACATATGCGGTCATGCCTGTGCTGATTGCAATGATAAGGGAGATTGCAAAAATACCAATACTTCCTGCAATGCTGGTGATGATTGTTCGTCCTTTTTTGGAAAGAAGAGTCCTGCCTGAAAGATTAAAAGCGGTAAGCAAATTCATCTTTGATTTTTTCTTTTTGATTTTTGGCAAATCTTCTTGACTTTCATTGTTTGTGCTTTCTTCAAGGTTTTTCTCTTCAGCTTTCTGGTCGCATTCAATGTCGCTGTCAGAGTAGGCGTTGCTGTCATCAGTGACAACGCCGTCAGTTATTTTGATGATCCTGTCTGAGAACCTGTTTGCAAGCTCGCCATTGTGGGTGACCATAATCACAAGTTTTTCTTTGGAAATTTCTTTCAAAATCTCCATAACTTGAACGCCGGTTTCAGTGTCAAGTGCACCGGTAGGCTCGTCCGCCAAAATGATGTCAGGGTTGCCAACAATTGCGCGAGCAATTGCCACGCGCTGCATCTGTCCACCAGAAAGTTGATTTGGTTTTTTCTTGATTTCGCTTCCAAGACCGACCTTAACAAGAGCCTCTTTTGCCATGCGCACACGCTCTTTATTTTTAATGCCAGAAAGCGTCAGTCCCATTGCGACATTGCTTAAAATGTTGATGTGGGGAATAAGGTTATAGCTTTGGAAAACAAATCCAACAGATTTGTTGCGATAATCGTCCCAATCACGATCTTTAAAATCTTTGGTGCTTTTGCCGTTTATGATAAGGTCGCCAAAAGTGTAGTGGTCAAGTCCACCAATGATGTTAAGAAGAGTAGTCTTTCCACAGCCTGATGGCCCAAGGATTGACACAAATTCATTTTTTCTGAAATTGATAGAAACATTTTTAAGTGCATGAACACTTAAATCCTTACTCATAATATAATCTTTTGTAATATTTTTCAGTTGCAGCATAATTCGCTCCTTATTATATATAAATATGATAACAATATATTTTTGTTAAAATTTACTATTAAAGTATAACATAAATAGTATTCATAATAAAGTGATTTACAAATGTAAAATTATTTTTTGATAAGATAGTTTACAACATGTAAAAAGATGTGTATAATAAAAATATGCTGGTGTGGCTCAGGGGTAGAGCAACTGATTCGTAATCAGTGGGTCGGCGGTCCGATTCCGCCCACCAGCTCCAAAAAATTCTTATTGCAATCAAGATGCAATAAGAATTGCATGTCTGGTGGTTGGATGAGGGGCGCCCTTTTATGATTTGGGGACCACGCAAAATTATGAAAGTGATTTTGTGGGGAGAGGAGCAACCGTCTGAAAGTGAAATTTTGAATTTTAATTCAAAATAAACAAAAAGGACGAGTTGTGACGAGATTCCGCCCACCAGCTCCAAAAATACGCGGATGTAGTTCAATGGCAGAATTCCAGCTTCCCAAGCTGGCTACGCGGGTCCGATTCCCGTCATCCGCTCCATTAAATTTAAGACAACGCAAGTGTTGGCTTAAATTTAACATAGAAGCAAAAGGCGGTATTGGGG
>JAFSVX010000060.1 GCA_017444785.1 Clostridia bacterium | reverse complement strand
GACAAGCTGGGGCACATATCGTCCAACTCAGAACATAAGAAATGTTGACAGGAATGCTCCAAGTTTTGAAAATCAAAATAAACCTGCTCAAGAGCAAAACATCAGCAGTAATATTTTTGATAATGGTCAGCAGACCTTGTTTACAAACGACAGAGTCAATACTGCACGCGAAAGAAATGTTGAAAGAATAAGTCGAGACAGAACTCAAAATTTCAACACAATTTCTCGTGTCAATCAAGAGCAGCAATCAAGTGAAATAAACGAGGTTGAAGAATCGACAGAGTTTGGTTCACGTTTGACACGCGCTGACAGACGCCTTCGTGGAAATGATCTTTTGGCAGATGCAAGTGCGCTCGGTATTCAGTTTAAAGAGGCCAAGGCGGAAGAAGAAAAACCTACTGAAAATATCTTTACTGCAAAACAGCCTGAAGAAAATATTTTCGAGGCGAAAAAGCAAGAAAATAAACCCGAAAAACGAGAGCAAGCAAGCTTTGTCAGTCAGCTTAATCGTAAGTATAATGCTCCACCAACTTCGCTTCTCAGTCTTATTAAAGAAGAAAAAGAGGATCACTCAGCTGAATATAAACAAAAGTCTGCGATTTTGGAGAAAACCCTTGATACATTTAAGATTCCTGCCAAAGTTATAAATGTTGTTCGTGGGCCAAAAGTAACCAGATATGAACTGAGTATGCCTATTGGTATTCCTGTTTCAAAAGTGCTCTCGTATGAAAGGGATATGACCATGGCACTTGCTGCAAAAAATGGTATTCGTATTGAAGCACCAATCCCTGGTAAAAATGCATTTGGTGTGGAGGTCGCAAACGATACTTCAACAACGGTTGGACTGCGTGAGCTTATTGAATCACCTGTGTTTAAAAACTTCAAAGGTGATCTTCCGGTTGCAATAGGTAAAAATATTTCAGGCGAAATAATTGTCAAAAGTCTTGCAAAAATGGTGCACTTGCTTGTTGCAGGATCGACAGGATCAGGTAAATCAGTCTTTTTGCATTCACTTATAATGAGTCTTATGTATCGCCACTCACCAGAGGAACTCAGGTTTATCATGGTCGATCCAAAGCGTGTTGAGTTTGCAATGTATAACCGCATGCCACACCTTATGCTTCCAGAAGTTGTTTCTGATACATCTAAGGCTATAAATGCTCTGAACTGGGCGGTGAAGGAGATGGAAAGACGATATCAGCTTCTTGTTGATAATGGCTGCCAGAAGATTGATCAATATAACAATCTGGATAAGGTCAAAAAGGGACAAGAGCCAAAGCTTCCATATCTTGTCATTGTTGTTGATGAACTTGCAGAACTCATGGGTGTTGCAAAGAAAGATGTTGAGGGCAAGATTCAGCGTATAACTCAGCTTGGTCGTGCAAGTGGTATTCATATGGTTGTTGCGACTCAGCGTCCTTCTGTTGATATTGTTACCGGCGTTATTAAAAACAATATGCCAACAAGAATTGCATTTTCACTGTCAAGTGCGGTGGACAGCCGAACAATTTTGGATGAAATTGGTGCTGAAAAACTGCTTGGTCAAGGTGATATGCTTTATGGTGGGCAAGACTCAAACCAAAAGATTCGTTTGCAAGCGGCGTTTGTGCCTGATGATGAAATAAGGGCTACAATTCAGTATATCAAAGATAACAATATTTCAGAGTATGACGAGGAGATTCAAAAGGAAATCTATGCGGAGCCAGAGCAGGAGGAAGAAGAGAATGTCAAAGGCTCTGCTGGAGCAACTGCTGAAAGACAGATGGACGAACTTATGCCTCAAGCACTTAAACTTGTCATGAAAAATGGTAAGGCGTCAATATCTATGATTCAAAGACGTTTCCAGGTTGGTTATGCAAGGGCTGCGCGCATCATTGACCAAATGGAAACTCAAGGATTTATTGACGGAGGACTTGGTAATAAACCGCGTGATATTAAAATAACAATTCAAGAATATAACGAATTGTTTGGAAATTTTGACAGCGATAACTAAAGAGGTGAAAATGGAAAAGAAAAACATAAAAAAATTAGTTGGTGTTGTATCGCTTGGCTGTGATAAAAACAGGGTGGATACCGAGCATATGCTTTCATTTTTGCGTGATGGTGGCTATGGTTTCACAAGTGATCCATCAAGGGCGGATATCATTATTGTAAACACTTGTGGCTTTATCGCAAATGCAAGAAAAGAGTCTATGGATACAATTTTTGAAATGGCTGAATACAAAAAGCTTGGCTCTTGTGAAAAGCTTGTGGTTACCGGGTGTATGCCTCAAAGATGGCTTAAAGAGATGCGTAAAGATTTGCCTGAAGTTGATATTTTCCTTGGTATAAATCAATATCAAGACATTGTGGAGATTTTGGACAGATCATATGAGACCAACAGAAGAATTATTGAGGTCACAAGGACACCAAAAGACACAAAAGTTGAAGACAGAATGATCACAACACCAAAGCACTATGCATATTTAAAGATTGCTGACGGTTGCAATAACTTCTGCACATTTTGCACAATTCCGCACATTCGTGGCAGGTATCGTTCAAAAGCTATGTCTGACATAATAGAGGAGGCTGAAAGTCTTGTCAATGCGGGGGCTACTGAACTTATACTTGTTGCGCAAGATGTAACAAGATATGGCAGTGATTTCACCAAAGACGGCAAGCCTATGCTTGTGGATCTGATAAGGAATCTGTCTGAAATCAAACGGCTGAAATGGATAAGACTTTTGTATTGCTATCCAGAGCAAATCACTGATGAGTTGCTTGATGAGATGATGAACAATCCAAAACTTTGCAACTATCTTGACATGCCATTGCAACATGTTGCAGACGGGATACTCAGACGTATGAACCGAAGGATTGATAATCAAGGCATCATTGATTTGATAACAAAAATCAGAAGTCTGCCACAAAAAGTTGCAATAAGAACAACATTTATGATAGGCTTTCCTGGAGAGACTGAAGATGACTTTGAAGAACTTTGTGAGTTCATTAAAAAGTATCCACTTGATCATGTTGGATTCTTTGCATACAGCAGAGAGGAGGGGACACCTTCTGCACAGTTCCCAAATCAGGTGCCAGAAAAGATAAAACAAAAACGTCTTATTAAATTGGTTAAGTTGCAGAAAAAAGTGGCCAAAAAGATGAATAAAGCTTATGTCGGAAAGATGGTGGAGGTCGTCTATGAAGGAATTGACTATTCAAAAGCACTATTCTTTGGAAGAACTCAATTCCAGTCGCCAGAAATTGATACGCTTGTATATTTTAAATCCAAAGAGCGCACTGATCTTGGATTAAGATATAAAATAAAAATAAAAGCAGTAAAAGGTTATGACCTTTTCGGGGAGAAAGAATTATGAAATGGAATGTTCCAAATATTTTAACAATGATAAGGCTTGCTTGCACACCTTTGGTTGTGCTTATGTTCTTGCTTGATTTGCCAAGTGGTATTGGTATTTTTGTTGCTCTTGGCATCTATATTTTGGCTTGTATTACTGACTTTCTTGATGGCTATATTGCAAGAAAATATAACATGGTAACAGATTTTGGTAAATTTATGGATCAAATCGCAGACAAAGCTATAACAACGTCTGCAATGGTTCTTGTTTTGCTTGCAACAAGAAATGTAACAGTTGTATGGCTTGCAATTGTGCTTGTTTTGACAGTGATTTTGCGCGATACAATAATTTCTGGTATCAGAATGGTTGCTGCAAATAAAAAGATAGTCATTGCTGCTGACATCTTCGGAAAAATTAAATCACTTTTCCTTGATGTTGCATCAATGGTACTTATGCTTTATGTCGGTCTTACTGCATGTCTTGCTGGTGCAGAAAATGCAAAAATAGGTGTTATGCCAATTGAATACATCCGTTGTCTTGGTCTTTCACTTATGGTTGTTGGTGCTGGTTTAGCTGTGGTTTCTTGCGTAAATTACAGTGTGAAAGCAGTAAAAGCATTGAAAGCTTTGTCAAACGAAAAAGCTGAGGAAAAGAAATAGATGACCAGTCAAACGCTTAAATTATATGGGCTTACTGTTGAAGAAATCGAGGACAGACTTAAAAATCTTGACTATGACAAAAATGCGGTCAAAACTTATGTAAAAGAAAAATATCTTGATGCGTTTTTGTATGTTGAATCAAAGGGCAATGATGAGCTTTATACACTTGCGCTTTCAAAGATTGTCAAAGAGTTTGAGCAGTATATCTATGCTGACAGGGATGTATCTTTGTATGAAAGGTTGTATGAGGTTCTTGTTATCCGAAACAAGACTGTAAGTTTGATGGAGCAGGCTACTGGTGGAATTTTGACCAATAATCTTATGGCGTTTGATGGCGCTGAAAAGATTGTTAAAGTTTCATACATGATTCCTTCAATAAAGGGAATGATTGACCATTTTGACCTCAATCCTTTCAAATTTACGGTCAATCATGGCGTAAGTAATGAGACCGCTTTTGACATAGCTTCATCAATAAGATCAAAAATTTTGTCAGATTTATATATTGTTTGTGTCTCAACACTTGCAGAAGGTAATGATTTGTATTATAATAATAGCAGTTATACAGCATATGTCGCCATTGGTTCGGCCGCTGGGGTTAAACTTTTCAAGGTAGACTCTGACCTAAAGAAGCGTGATTTTATGAATCAAGTGGCAAAGACTATATGTTTTAAACTTATAAATATTTTAAAGTAGGGTAAGAAAATGACAGAGAAAGAAAAAGCGCTTGAGCAGGCAATTGCTCAAATCGAAAAACAATTTGGTAAAGGAAGTATTATGAAGCTTGGCGAAGCTCCAGTTCAAGAGGTGGAGGTTATACCAACAGGGTGTTTAACTCTTGATATGGCTCTTGGAATTGGTGGTGTGCCACGTGGCAGAATTATCGAGATATATGGGCCAGAATCTTCTGGTAAAACAACAGTATCTTTGCATATCATTGCAGAGGCTCAAAAGCTTGGCGGCACTGCTGCATTTATTGATGCAGAGCATGCGCTTGATCCAGTTTATGCTCAGCGTCTTGGCGTGGATATCAAAAATCTTTATGTATCTCAGCCTGACACTGGTGAACAAGGCCTTGAGATTGCTGAAAGTTTGGTAAGAAGTGGCTCAGTTGACATTGTCGTTGTTGACTCGGTCGCGGCGCTCACTCCAAAGGCCGAAATTGATGGTGAAATGGGCGACAGCCATGTTGGTCTTCAAGCAAGACTGATGAGTCAGGCTCTTCGTAAACTTGCAGGTATCACAAGCAAAACTAAAACCTGCGTAGTATTTATCAACCAGCTTCGTGAAAAAGTGGGAGTGATGTTTGGCAACCCAGAAACCACACCTGGTGGTAAGGCACTTAAGTTCTATGCAAGTGTTCGTATGGATGTAAGAAAGGGCGAGGTTATTAAAGACGGCGACCAATCTATTGGAAGCAGAACAAAGGTTAAGATTGTTAAAAATAAGATGGCTCCTCCATTTAAAACTGCTGAATTTGATATCGTGTTTGGTCTTGGTATCTCAAAAGAAGGTTGCTTGCTTGACATGGCAGTTGAAAATGATATCATCCAAAAGAGTGGTGCATGGTTCAGCTATAATGGGGAAAAGATTGCCCAAGGAAAAGAGAATGCCAAAGGCTATCTTGCAAATAATCCTGATTTTGCAGCAGAGGTTGAAGCCAAAGTTAAAGAGGCTGTTAAAGCCGCTGGTGGCGAGAAATAAACATATATTTAGATTGTTAATATTTATTAGGAATCTAATAAGAAAGCAGATTTGTTATTAAATCTGCTTTTAAATTCTTATAAATTCCTATTTAAAATGTTGAAAAATACAAAATAATCAAATTCGTAAAAATAAATCAAACTAAGGTCTTGAAATGATTGGTTGTTTGTGATATAATAGCGCACAAGACAAAAGAAATGGTGGTGTAAAATGAAATTATCAAAAGCTTTAAAATATAAATTTCGTGATGTGAAGGCAAGTATAAATACCTTTTTTATTAAGAGCAGACGACATGCATACGATGCATTCGGTTGTTATGATTTAAACAGCTCGGTGCCTGTTTTTGTTGTGGCAAGAAAAAATCATGGAGTAAAAAAAGAAAAATATGTATATGCTTATTCTCCAAAATTACTTGCTCATTGCGTCCATAACTTGACTGATGATGCAAAACTTGAAGAGGCTGCTTATTTGGACGATTTTGTGTTTAAATGCAAATATTGTGCAAAAAAATCAAAAATCAGAAGAAATAAAAAAGAATGGAATTATACTATTGATGATTTATGCAATTATCTTTATGAATTCAAGAAAGAAAATGAAGCAAAACTTCTTGATGGTGAGGAGCCAGAAAAATAATAAATTTTAAAGGGAGTATTTATGATACATTCACTTGCTGGTGGAAAACTTCAAAATGTTGAATATTGCGACTATGCAAAAGTGCAATTGACGCAAGGAAATCTTGCAGGAAAGATTTTTTGGTATAAGTCAATACAGGGCGTTCAGGTCGGTGATGATGTGATTGTGCCTTTTGGTCAAGATAATATGCGAGTCGCAGGAAAAGTTATAAAAATTGACAAGAATGTTTCTTCACAGGTTGCACCTATTCCTTCGAAAAGAGCAAAACAAATAATAAGAAAAATATAAAAAGTTTAAATATTAAAAAAACAAGTGTCTATAAAAACTGACACTTGTTTTTTTGATTGCATAAACTCAGCAACTGAAGTGCATTGTTATATAATAATTTCTTGTATAATTAACTTATAAAATTTAATATAAGTTAATTTAATTTAATTATCTATCAGCTCAATGAGATTGTGGTATCAGTAACTCAGAAGTTTGATTGTGTTTGACTTGTAAAATTCACTGTCATTATATATGTTTGTAACATATATGTAATAGTTATATACATGCGAGTTAATCGATGTGTTGTCAGTGAATTTACACTTTGAATCGCTCCCTAAGACAGAGTAAATTTCTTTTTCTTCATTTGTGGTCAGGTCGTGTCTTACTATGGTGTATTTGTTGTCTTTTTTGGTCTCAAATGTCAGTGTTGGCTTACTGCCTTGATTCATTAAAACAGATAACTGAGTTTTATGTGGCTGGTCAAAGGTGCTTTCAGATGGTATTTTATCTTTTGCGAAAAAGACCTCTTTTTTAAACCTTTCAGGAGTGTTGGTCTTTGCTTTTTCAATTTTAAAATTTTGTTCTTGACTTCTTGTATCAATCTCTATTTTTTCAATGTCATAAGGCACTGTAAAATTATCTGGCTTATTGTTTTCATAAAGTAAATTTAACACATCTTTCACAAGCATAGTTGGATAGGTGGAACCGTTGATACTTGATGGCAGGTGTCCACTTTTTTCATTTTCCCCAAACCATGCAATAATTGTGTGATTTGGCGAAAATGCAGCGCAATAGGCCTCTTGGTTATAAGAAGTGTTTGAAACACCGACTGTGCCGGTTTTGGAGGCAATTTGGCAGTCGAGATCTGCAAGTCTGCGAGTTGTTCCTGCATTTTTTGTTCCAAGAAGCATGTTTGTGATAATGAAAGCTGTGCTTGGCTTCATGGCTTGAGTATATGTTTTATTGTCTTGCCATAAAATATTTCCGTCTTGATCTTTTATTTCTTTTATGATATTTGAGCAGGCAAATTTGCCAAGACATGCAAAAGTGCTGTATGCATCTGCAAGTTCCTTTATGGAAATTCCGTCTGTCATTCCGCCAAGGGCAAGGGCAAGGTTGCGGTCATTTTTATTGAAAGTTATTCCAAGCTTGCTTGCAAAATTTTTGGCTTTATCCACTCCAAGGTTGGACAAAATTTTGACGGTTGGAATGTTGAGGGATTTTTGCAAAGCCTCACTTGCAGTAACATTTCCCGCATACTTTTTATTTGCATTTTTTGGTGTATAGCCACCTATATTTATTGGTTCATCTTTGATGATTGTTTCAGAATTGATAAGTCCATATTCAACCGCTGGTGCATATGCAATGATTGGTTTGATTGCTGAGCCGGGTTGTTTTTTTGTATTTATGCTTTGACAATTTTTACCTGCAACAGATATGATGTGTTTTGTGTTGTTGTCAATGACAATGACTGCTGAT
>JAFSVX010000059.1 GCA_017444785.1 Clostridia bacterium | reverse complement strand
ATTATATACAAAAATTACAAAAAATCAAATATATTTGGAAAAATTTGTTTTAAGATTATTAAAAAACATATATTCAGATTAAAAAATTTGTAAGGATTTTGTCTATTTGTTTTTTAACCGACTTTTCTGGCAGGCACAGTGGGCTTTTCAGATTTGCCCTTATCATGCCTAACTTTTGCATAATGTATTTTATTGCAGTTGGGTTTGGTGCAAGAGATAATGCATTGATGATGGGATTAAAGTATTGGTATGTTTCACGAGCTTGCGAAGAAGAGATATGGTATGTGTTAATTACATCGTGCACAAGGTCGGGCATGATGTTTCCAATAACCGAGATGCTTGCTGTCGCGCCAAGAGAGAGCAGGGGCAAAAGGAATTCATCATTGCCACAAATAAGTGTAAAATCATTTTTCACAATCGAGGCTACTTTGACGATGTGGCTGAAATTGGTGCTGGCCTCTTTGATGCCAATAATATTTGGGTGAGTGGACAGCTCTTTAATTGAGTCAAATTCCAAATTTACACCAGTCCTTGATGGATTGTTATATATAATGATTGGCAAATAACTTTCATCTGCTATTTTCTTGAAATGATTGACAAGTCCATTTTGAGTAGGTTTTATATAACTTGGTGTGCAGACAAGCAGAGCATCTGCGCCATCAACAAATCTTGCAAGAGCCTCATAAATGACCTCGTCAGTTGCTGTTTGCGTCAGTCCGGCAATGATTGGCACTTTCCCTCCAACCTTTTTCACTGCACATTGCATGATTTTGCGTTTTTCATAGCCATCAAGCAAATGAGCTTCTGCAGTTGCCCCAAGCAGGACAATCCCATCAGTTTGGTTGTCTATCTGAAAATCAATCAATTCTTCAAGTTTTTGAAAATCCACATTACCATTCTTTTTGAAAGGAGTGATCAGTGCTGTATAGTTTCCAGAAATTTTCATAAAATATTCTCCATTTTGCAGAAATCGTTGATATATTTTGTAATTTTAAGTGCTTTTCGTTGTTTTGTCGCAATTTTTATTGTAGTCGGCGTCAGATTTATAAACAGTATTGAGTTTTTATATAAAATTTTTAATTTGCCTATAAAATTATAAAAAACATCATCAAAAAGTCCCGAGCCGGTTATTGTTATCAGTTCACAAGGATTTATGGTCAGCGATTGAATTTTGCAATTTTGCATGCTCAATAAAGAAATATCACTGATAACAATTTCTTCAAACCCACTATTTATTTTATTTAGAGAATGAAATAATATCTTTTTACCATTGTCTTTAATGTAATTTTGCAATAAATATTCTCTATTTTTGCAGTTTTTTACAAAGCAAAGTTTATTTTTGAAAGAAATTCCAGAAATTTTTAAATTTGTGACATCAGCAGTGGTGATATTGGTTCCTTCATTTGTCTGGCTTTGGCAAACCTTGACAGGAACATTGTGGGCGTATCCAATTTCAAGACTTGTCTGATCCATAACTTTTGCACCACTGCTTGCAAGTTCTATGGCAGAGAATGAGTCAATATGTGTTAATTTTGCGTTGCTTAAAAATAAATTTGGATCAAACTTAAAAAATCCCGGAACATCAGTATAGATTTTGACTTTGGCATCAAGAGAGGCTCCAAATGCTGTGGCTGTTGTGTCAGAGCCTCCGCGACCAAGAGTGCAAATTTTCCCATTGTCATCAACACCCTGAAAACCTGGAACTATGACAATATTGCCTGATTGGAGTAAATTGATTATATTTTGTGTGTCAACACTGGTTATAATTGCATTGTTTGGGTGACCTTTTACATGAATTTTTATATCCATTGCGGTAAGGATTTGATTTTTCGCGTGAAGCGCATTAAGGGCAAGTGAAAGAAGATTCGCTGAAATTTCTTCTCCTTTGGCAAGAAGAGATGCAAGAGAATATTGATCGTTATTTAAAGATATTTGGTCTGCAAGAGTTTGAAGACTGGTTGTTGTTTTGCCCATTGCACTGACGACAACGACTATTTCGAGATCTTTTCTTGAGTGCATTTTTGTAATAAAATTTGCGACTTGTTTTATTTTATCTGTGGTTGACAGACTGCTTCCACCAAATTTAAGAATGTAACGCAAAGTAATTACCTCCATTTCATAATATGAAAAAGTGGAAGAACAGGTTAAATTATTAAAGTGAATGGTCAGATGATGAAGATTAAAAAAATACAAAAAATTTTTGTTATTGTCTTGATTTTTTTGAAAATTTATAATATACTATGAAAGTCTTGAAGAGGTCTCCCCCCTTTGACCGATTTAAGATACAGCTTGGAGAGATGGCTGAGCGGTCGAAAGCGGCGGTCTTGAAAACCGTTGATGTGCAAGCATCCTGGGGTTCGAATCCCTATCTCTCCGCCAACAAAAGCACCCCCATTTTGTGGGGTGTTTTTTGTTGCGGGAAAAAGGATTCGACAAAAGCATGTAAACGGGGTTAGTTATGAAAAATAAAAGGCACACGTGTTTGGTGTGCCTTTTTGTATTCTTATTAAAATAAATCTAGTCATAATTTGTTTCGTTTATTTGTGATTTTGTATAGGGCATAAGATGTTAAATATCCAAAACCAATGACAATGGCTCCGCAGATGAAGGCAAGAGGAAGACCTTTCTGCGCAAAAGCATACCAATCATAGAAAATAACAACAGCGCCATCATGGAAATTAAGCATAACAACAGTCAAATAAAAGACTGAATATAAAAGCAAGTGAGCCGTTCCAATGAATGTGTGCTTGAATTGAAATTTTGGATTTTCTTCATAACAAATAAAGCTTATCAAATTTAAAACAGGAATAGCAAAATGGAAGAAGAAATTTGCGTTGGTATACATTGAAAAATACCCTTCTTCAACAATAAATCCAAGGAAGAGTGCAACAACCATGAATGTGATGATAAGATCAATTGTTGCGATATATCTTAAAACATGAACCCACATTGGAATCTTGCTTTGTGTTTTTCTTTCGCGCAAAAGGTAAATTATGTATAAGAGGGAAGTGATACCGGCCAAAACATTTGATTGAACAGTGAAGAATTTTAAAAGTTTAAATCCATGTTCGATAGGTTTTGTGTATGAGATATAAATCTCACCAAAGCAAAAAACACTGCCCACCACTGCAAAAATGAAAATAATAATATTTAATGTTAACGTTATCTTTTGTTTTTTATTCATAACAAGTTAATTGTAAAATAAATTTCTTAAGCTTGTCAATAATAAAATTGAAAAATTGTATTTGAGTTTTTATGTATTGATTTAATTATAATATAAATTTAAGTTCTGATATTTTTATAAAAAACATGACAATACTATTATTTGGTGCTATAATAAGGATCAAAGGTAATTATCATATGAAAGTCAGAATTGTATTATCAGGACTGGGTAGACTTGAAACATTTATTATTAAAGAAGAAAATTCAAGTTTTATTTCGCCATCAGTATCTAGAAATATTGATACTGAAAAATTTTTTATTGAATTTAGAGAGATAATTAAAAATTGGCCTGAAGAAATGGAAAATGGCTCTGTTCAAGATGGTTTAAATTGTGTGATTATGTTTAAAGATAATGACGAGCATGTGTATATGTTCAACAATAAATTCCCAGATAATTTTGAAAAATTAGTAAATCTATTAAGGAGTTATGAAAATGGCAGCATTAACTAAAGAGGGTATAAAAAATATAAGAGAAAGCATAATTGGTGATGATAAAAAACAATTGATTCAGGATAAGATTGCTAAATATTATATATCTATTGAAGAGAGTAAAGGTAAACCTGTTTCTGAGAAAAGAAAAACAGAAATAAACAACCATGTTCAAAAAATTGTTCAAAATATCAAGTACACAGTTATACCTATCAATGTTGGAGAATTTAATATAAATAGTTTTATCTCCAAACAACCAGGTTTAACGACAGAGCAAAAAACTGAATTATCAAGTAATGCTGAGAGTATAATGAGAACTTATAGCAGTAAAAGTCCAGTAAAAATTTTCAAAGACAATGTTGTCGAAGCTTTTGGCTACAAAAAGGAAGATTTATATATTAAAGAACCTGGAATGATAATGACAAGACCTGGGCCTAAATATGAAGAGTTTATGACTTTAATGAAAAATATAGTAGAGGCAAATACCGATCCGACAAACGATTCTGGAATGGAACACAATATCAATGTTATTGCTCAAGAATATAATAAAAATCCTATGTCAATACAAAACTACTTTAGCCAATTAAGGAATCATAATTCTGGTGGATATTGCAATCAAAGGGAATCATATGAACCAATTGAAATAGTTATCAATGCGGGTGGCAATACTGCAATTTCAACTGTAGTACATGAAACTATGCATGCTATGTCATATCATAGTTATCCTGATGGTTCTTGTAAGTCAGGCTTTAATACTTCAGCTGAAAAAAATCAATATGGATATAGAAAATATCAGCTTTTTAATGAAGTTGTAAATGAATATTTGACACGGAAAGTTATGGGTAATTTTTCTGATGAAGATTGCGCAAAGTTTGGTATACATAAAGAAAGTAAAAACGTTTATCAACAACTTATACCTCTTGTAAGTGATATGCTTGACAAAAATGAAAATTTACTTGTAGATTGTTTACTTTCTAATAATCCTATGAAATTTAAAGAAATCATAGGTCAGGAAAATTTTGAAACAATTGTGGATAAACTTACACTCATTGATGGTAAATTCAATTTTAAATATTATGGAAATGAAAATCAAACATTGATTGATCTTTGTGAAAGTAAAATGAGTCAAAACCCAAATTTTCAAATAGGTGATGAAAAATTTTCAATATCATCTGTTAAAAATAATCTTGATTTTTTTAAATCCACTTTTTCAGGAAATAAAGAAATAATGGAAGTATTAAATGCCATTTCAGACCTTGACAATACATGTAAAAAAGTCAATAGTAACAATACAAGTTTTGAAATGGAGTAATTTTAAATAGGATTAACAAGGAGTAAAATATGAAATATGCATTTATAAGTGGCGGGGCAAGCGGACTTGCTCAGGCTTCAGTGAAAGAACTTGTAAAAGCGGGGTATACTGTTTTTTGTGCAGATATTGCCTATAAAGAAAATAAGCAGGAAGGAAACATTTATTATATCAAAATGGACATAACAAAAGATGCTGACATTTTGGCGGCTTTTGACTATGTGAAAAAAGTTACGGACAAACTTGATATCCTTTCAAACTTTGCGGGTATTGTAACACTTGGATCTCTGATTGAACTTCCAATCAATACTCTTGACAGGATCATGGCTATTAATTTGCTTGGTACATACAAAGTGAATGCGGTATTTTTTCCTCTTGTTCAAAAAGCGCAGGGAAGAATTATCAATATTTCAAGCGAATATGGCAAGATCACTGGACTGCCATTTCATGGATATTATGGAATCAGCAAGCACGCAATTGAAACATACAACGAAAGTTTAAGACGTGAACTTGTTTCATCAGGCGTGAAAGTCATATGCATAAGACCTGGTGCGTTCAAGACAAATATGCAGGCGGGTGTTTCAAACCAATTTGAAAAGGTTGTGGAAAACACTAAGATGTATAAAAAAGAGCTTTCCAAAATGCAGGGCATGATGACGACAGAGCTTGAAAAGGCAAAGCCTGCGGAAGTCTTTGCAAAAGTTTATATGAAGGCAGTTACAAGCAAAAGACCAAAAAGATACTATAAAACAAACAACAGTTTTAAGATGAAGATGCTTGCCTTTATGCCAGCAGCTATGCAAGACTGGGCTTTCAAAAAATATTTTTAAATTATCAAATTTAATTGTAAACTTGTAGTTTAAGAGGAATAAGCATGAAAGAAACAGAGATTACTGTTCAGGTTTTTGACAGTTTTGATAATATTGATAAAATCTTAAAGCAAGAAGGGTTTGTTGTTACGCGAAAGTTTCTATTAGATGACCACTATTTCACCAGCCTTAATGATATTAAAGATGTTGAATTTAAAAACATTATCAAAAATTCGGTCTTGATAAGAAAAAATGAAAGTGATGAAATTTGTATTGAGATGCTTTATAAAAATAAAGAGTTTGACGATGCCGGAAATGTCGTTTGTGAAGAGAAAGTAAAAGTTAATATTTCTGATTTGGAAAAGGCTGTGAGCATACTTACACTTGCTGGTTTTAATAATTTTGTCAACTGCAAGCAAAATTGTTATGTCTATAAAAATGATGAGCTGGAATTATGTTTGCAAATTGTCGACAACCTTGGAATTTTTATTGAGTATGAAGAAGACGAGTCAGTTAAAGACTTATTGCCTGAAGAGAAAATTGAGGTTATGAAAAACAAACTTAAGAAACTTGGTCTGCAACTTGGTGAAGATTTTTCTTGCAAAAAGGTCTTTATGCTGTTACATAAATAATGTTTTTGATAAAGGCAAGATAAAGAAAAAGATGTTTGAGATAAACATCTTTTATTTTGTGAGTTTAACATTTTAAGGTTTTTTGCATATAAATAATTAGAGGTGTTTATGTGCTATAAAATTGCGATTGTTGGGGCGACTGGGCTTGTTGGAAGAGAGGTTTTAAAAATATTAGCAGAAAGACATTTGGATAACAATGAAATATTGCTGTATGCCTCAGAAAAGTCAATGGGAACAGAGTTAAAGGTTGGAAATAAAATTTGTTGTGTCAGGCAACTCGATCATTCTATCATTGATGCAAAACTGGATTTTGCACTTTTTTGCGTGAAGGAGAATGTATCAAAAGAATATGTTACTAAATTATCGCAAAACCGAGTGAAAGTTATTGATTTTTCCTCATATTTTAGAAAAAAGAAGCCTTTAGTTGTGCCTGAAATAAATTCACAAGACATCAGAGGAAATATTATTTGCAATCCAAATTGTTCAACGATTGGTGCGGTTATGGCGCTTTATGAAATTCATAAGCGATTTGGTTTGGAAAGAATAGTCTATTCGACCTATCAAGCGGTCAGTGGAGCGGGTAAAGATGCAGTAGATGATCTGAATTTTAAAAGAGATAAGCCGATGAAATTTGAATATCCTATATATAATAATTTGATTCCATATATTGGCAAACTTGACAGCAAAGGTTATTCAATAGAAGAAAATAAGATGATGTATGAGACAAGCAAAATATTGCATGAAAGGTATATCAAAATATCAGCGACTTGTGTGCGCGTTCCACTTGAAGTTTGTCATGGTGAAAGTATAAATTTCCAAACCACGAAACACTGCACCGTGGGGCAAATAAAAGAAATACTAAAAATGACAAAAGGTGTCAAGCTTGTTAATGATTTTCTGTACTGTCCAATGCCGGTCGATGTGCAAGGGCAAGACTTGGTTTTTGTTGGAAGAGTCAGAAAAGATCACAGTCAAGAAAATACTTTTAACATTTTTGTCGTCAGCGATAATCTCAGAAAGGGTGCAGCACAAAACGGAGTACAAATTCTTGAAGAATTGATTAAACGTAAAGATAAAAATTGCAAAAATTAACTCATTTTACTTAAAATTATAACAAATTTGGAGATTTTTATGAAAATTCCTGTTGGTATCATGGGGTATGGAAATCTTGGCATGGCAATTGAAAATCAATTGAAAAATAGTGAATATTTTGATCTTGTGGCGATTTTTTC
This sequence comes from Clostridia bacterium, assembly GCA_017444785.1. GTDB lineage: Bacteria > Bacillota > Clostridia > Christensenellales > UBA1242 > UMGS2069. The sequence goes on along the minus strand of JAFSVX010000059.1, from coordinate 12,028 downwards.
AAGAAGAAAATCAGACAAAACAATTTTATTTGAAGATGTTTGTGATTATAAAGATAAAATAAAAATTTTGTTTTTATGTGTTGGTTCTCAAAATGATTTGGAAAAAACTGCACTGTTTTTGATAAAGGATTTTGATATTGTCGAGTGTTATGATAATCATTCAAGACTTGAAAGTTTTCACAAAAAACTTGATAAAATAGCGGTGGATAGCAGGCATGTTGCATTATGTTCTGTTGGTTGGGATCCTGGGCTTTTCAGTTTAATGCGTGGACTGTTTAAAAGTTTGGGACTTTCACCTGTGACTTTTTGGGGAAAGGGAACAAGTCAAGGTCACACTCAGGCAATAAAAAATATTGATGGAGTTATTGATGCGGTGCAATTCACAATACCCGATAAGGAAAAAATAAAAGCTGTGAAAAATGGCAGAGTTATTGAAAATGGCAAGTCATTGCATCAAAGACTTTGCCTTATTGTGGCAAATAAAGAAAAGCATAAATCGATTAGAGAAAAAATAGTTTCAATGAAAGATTATTTTGTGGGCTTCAAAACAAAAATAAAATTTGTAAGTAGAGAAAAACTTGTTAAAATTAAAAGCTTTTCACATAAAGGCGAGGTCGCAACTGTTGGCAATGTCGCAAATTTTTCTTTAAATTTATCGTCTAATCCTGAATTTACTGCAAAAATCATGGTAGCATATGCTAAAGCTCTTGAGATATTTGCAAGAGATGGTGAATTTGGTGTTAAAACGATTTTTGATGTACCTTTTAAAAATGTTTTGAATGAATCAATTTATAAATTTTTTTAACAGAGGGTTGTTATGAGGATTGTTTTAATTGGCGCAAAGGGAAGAATGGGACAAGAGGTTTGCAGAGTTGCGCGGGGGCGTAAAGACAATATTGTGCTTATGGTTGATAAATATGATAAATTGATCAAAGTTGATGCCGATGTCATAATAGATTTTTCAACTTGTGATGACCGATGTGAATTTATTGAGTATGCAAAAAAGAACTTTATGCCATATTGTTGTTTTGCTACCGCTATTTCGCAAAAAGATAGGGTATTGCTCGCAAATTTATCAAATAATGTTCCTGTCCTGATTTGCAGTAATGCCAGCCTTGGCATGAATGTCATGTTTGAGGTTGTCGATATAATGTGTAAAAAATTATCAAATTCAGATATTGTTGTGACCGAATATCACCATAAAAATAAAAAAGACTGCCCAAGCGGAACCGCTTTAAAACTGCAAAAGATAATAGATAGAAATGGAAAAGTTGCGCAAATTGGTGTATACAGGGTTGCAAACGAGTTTGGAACACACAAAATTCAATTTTTTCTTGATGACGAAATGGTTGAGATCACGCATAAGGCATATTCAAGAAAAGCATTTGCAGAAGGCTCATTACAAATGGCTGAGGAATTGCTTTTAAACCCTCGCGGATTATATGAAAAGTAAAATGTTAGTAAAAATATCATATATTTAATTTACTTGACTTTATGTGAATAAATCTTAAAAAGTGCAAAAATAAAAACGCAAAATTTTTGAATTATTTTGCGTTTTTTATTGTGGTTTTTAATTGTTCCAATTCCAGTTTGCGATTTCTGGCATGTCCACACCATACTCTTCAATAAATGCTTTGTGCTTTTTGAGTTGTGCTTTCATAACTTTTGCTATCTCTTGTTTCTTTTCAAGAGGTAAGTTGACATATTCCAAAACTTTCAGCATTTGATGATAGCGGTCAACTCCATTTCTTACTCTCATATCAAATGCTGTTGTGATTGTGCCTTCCTCTTGATAGCCAGAAACGTGTAAGTTTTGGTTTTTGCGATTATATGTTAGCTGGTGAATGAGCTGAGGATAGCCATGGAAGTTGAATATGATTGGTTTGTCAACTGTGAACAGTTTATCATATTCTGCATTTGTCAGTCCGTGAGGATGCTTGTCGTTTGATACAAGTTTCATAAGATCCACAACATTGACAAATTTTACATTGAGAGTTGGTATGTATTTCTTAATAAGTGTAACGGTTGCAAGGCTTTCTATTGTTGCGGTGTCCCCACAGCAAGCAATGACTACATCTGGATTTTTTGTGTCGTTAAGGCCTGCCCATTTCCATTCTGAAACGCCTTTGGTGCAATGCTCTTTGGCTTCGTCAATATTCAGCCATTGGAAGCTTGGGTGTTTTGATGCTACAATGACATTAACATAGTTTTTGCTTTTTGCTGCATGGTCATAGCACGAAAGCAGACAGTTTGCATCAGCAGGAAGATAAATTCTCACAACATCAGCAGTCTTATTGACCATGTGATCCAAAAAGCCTGGATCCTGGTGTGTGAAACCGTTATGGTCTTGTTGCCAAACATTGCTGGTGAGTATCAAATTAAGGGAAGAGATAGGCGCTCGCCATGGGATATCGTTTGACATCTTCAGCCATTTGGCGTGCTGAGCAACCATGCTGTCAACCACGCGAATAAATGCTTCATAGCTGTTAAACATTCCGTGTCTGCCGGTTAAAATATAGCCTTCCAAAAGTCCTTCGCAAGCATGCTCAGAAAGATAGCTGTCGAAAACTCTGCCATAAGGGGAAAGGTTTTCATCAGTTGGGATAATCTCTGCATTGAAAGTTCGTTTTTCAACATCAAAGACATTGTAAAGTCGGTTACTGCAGGTTTCATCTGGACTGAAAATTCTGTAGTTTCTGTTTTTTGCATTCAGTCTGAACAGGTCGCGAACATATTTGCTCAGCTCAAGCATGTCCTGAGTTTTCACAACTCCATGTCCTTTAAACTGCACTGCATAATCTTCAAAGTTTGGAGTTTTTATCTCTTTAAGCAAAAGTCCGCCATTTGCATTTGGATTGGCAGACATTCTCTGTTTGCCTTTTGGACATATTGACTGATACTCGGCCTTAAGTTTGCCATTTCTGTCAAACAGTTCGTCAGGGTTATAAGAGAGGAGCCAATCTTCAAGTTGTTTGAGATGCTCTGGCTTGGTCATTTTAAGTGGAATTTGGTGAGCCCTGAAAGAATTTTCCACTATTTGTCCGTCAACAACTTTTGGGCATGTCCAACCTTTAGGTGTGCAAAGAATTATCATAGGATAAACAGGTCTTGCTGAAGATTTTTGAGCGTTGATCTTTATTTGAATGATTTGCTCAATTGCACTGTCCATAGCTTCTGCCATAAGATGGTGCATCTTCTTTGTATCAGAGCCTTGAACGAAGATTGGGTTATATCCATAACCTTCAAATAGTTTTTTAATCTCTGTTTTTGAAAGTCTTGAAATAATTGTTGGATTGTTTATTTTATATCCGTTTAAATGAAGAATAGGTAAAACCACGCCATCAGTTTGTTGGTTTAAAAATTTGTTTAAGTGCCAAGAGGTTGCAAGTGGGCCAGTTTCTGCCTCGCCATCACCGACAACGACCGTGGTGATAAGGGAAGGATTATCAAGAACTGTTCCAAAACCGTGAGCGAGGCTGTATCCAAGCTCGCCACCCTCATGGATTGAACCAGGGGTTTCTGGCACGCAGTGGCTTCCAATTCCTCCTGGGAAAGAGAATTGCTTGAAAAGTTTTTTCATTCCTTCTTGATTTTGTGCAATCTCTGGATAGACGTTTGAATAAACGCCCTCAAGATAGCTGTTTGCTGTCAGAAAGTTTCCACCATGTCCTGGACCAGATATATAGATCATATTTAAATTATATTTGTTGATAACTCTGTTGCAATGTGTCCAGATGAAATTTTGGCCAGGCACAGTGCCCCAGTGTCCGACAAGTTTTAACTTTATGTCATCAAGGCAAAGTTTGTGATCACGAAGAAGAGGGTTACTTTTTAAATAAAGCTGGCCAGCAGAAAGATAGTTGGCTGCTCTGAAATATCCATCAAGTTTTTCAAAATATTCTTCAGTTGAAAATTGATCCATAATTCACCTCGTATTTTCTTAATTATACACTATGATCCAAACTTTAACAAATAAATTTCAATAATATTTGATTGGAATAATTTTTTATTGAAAATTTTCAAATTTAACCTAAAAAGCAAAAAAATTAAAAAATATGTTCGAATTTTGTCAAAAAATATGAAAATATACGAAAAATAAATTCAAATTATTTGCTTTTTGCTTTTTTTATGTTATGATATTTAAAAGTTAATAAATAATTATGTTTAAGGGTTTTGTATGGTTGTTGCTCAGTTATCTATAATTTTTGGAATAATAGCAGTCTTATTTGCTTCCTATTTTTGTTTTAAAAACAAGATTGAAAATAAAAAAGATTTAATTTTAAAGGTCTTTTCTTTTGTTATTGCTTCAGTATTTTTTGTAAGATATTTTCTGTCAGGTAATTCACTGCTTGATGGTGTCATAAAACTTACAGTAAATAATCCATTCAGCTCAAAAGCATTATGTTTTTTTGTTTGTATTGCTGTTTGGTTTCAAATGGCAAACATTGTCACACTCACGCTTTACCCTTGGTTTAAAAAATTCGATATTTTAAAAAATTTGGCAAAAACTATTGGACTTTTTGCAAATGTGCTTAATATTGCTTTGTTTTCTTTTGTTATGTATGCAATCACCGGCACTTACGGTTGGTCAGCTGCAGGTGTGATGTATTTGTTTGAAATTGCCATTTGTTTATGTGTCAATATCTATATCCTTTGTTCAACAGGGTTTTATAAACTTGATAAGAAAAGCATTATTGAATTGCTTGTCGCTCTTATTATTGTTTTGCTTGTTACAATTCCAACCTATATGCCATGTGCTATTTTTGGCAATAAGGGATTTGGTAAGGTGAAAAGTTTTGCACTTTACCACAGAACTTATCTTTATCTATCTTTCATTTTCTTGTTTGGAATATATTTCTTGCTTAAAAACAAGGGGAAAGAGTATTCCAAGATGGCACTTTTGTTCATTGCTCTTGCAACAATGAATTCTTATTGCTATGAGTATGATTTTTCAATATTTATCACTCCGACCTCTTGGCCACTGCACCTTTGCAATACTGCAATGTTCATTGTCCCAATCTGCTTGATATTCAAAACAAAAGGACTTTACTATTTCACATTGTTTATCAATGTTATTGGTGCACTGTTTGCTATGTTTATGCCAAATGTTTCGGCAACAAGCGGTGTGTTCTCCACAAATATCGTCTCATTCTGGCTCAATCATATATGCGCTTTCGCAATGCCACTTTTGATGGTTCTTCTTGGAGTCTATGAAAGACCAAAACTTAAGAACTTCATTTACTCTATGTTCTGGTTCGTGGGATACTTTATGCTTGTGCTTGTACTCAATGCTTGGTTCACCGGAATTGGAATAGAAAAAGACTTCTTCTTCCTTAACAGTGATTTCATTGCGGAAAAACTTGGTAAGGGGGCAGAGGCACTCCGTGATATCACTTTTGATATCAACATAGGCGGAGTTGACATGAAGTTTTATCCGGTTTATCAATCACTATTCTTTGTTGTCTATATTTTCCTTGGCCTTGCAATGTGGTTTATCTATGCATGGCTGTGGCAAATTCAAGACTTCTATTTGGTGGCGGCAGAGAAAAATAAAAAAATCAAACTTGATGAAATTGCGCTTTGCGTGAAATATGGTGAAAAAAAGGTGGAGAGATGTATGAATAAAGAAAGTCAAAACAAACTTATAGTAAAGAACGTCTATAAGCAATATGCAAGCAGTAAGGTCTATGCGGCAAACAATGTTAATATTGAGGTAAACGGTGGGGAAATCTTTGGTTTCCTTGGGCCAAACGGTGCGGGTAAAAGTACCATTATCAAATGTATCGTTGGTATTCAGCCACCAACAAAAGGAAATATTGAGATCAACGGCTACGATATTGTGCATCAGCCAGTGCAAGCCAAAGCTCAGTTTGGTTTTGTTCCTGACCACTATGCCCTTTACGAGCAACTGACTGGTCGTGAGTATATCAACTATATTGCCGACCTTTACAATGTAAGCAAAGAGGACAGAGATGCACGTATCACAAAATATGTGAAGATTTTGGATCTAGAGCATTCTTTTGATAATAAAATCCGAACATACAGCCATGGAATGAAACAAAAAATAGCCATCATTTCTGCACTTGTGCATAATCCAAAACTCTGGATTTTGGACGAGCCATTGACCGGCCTTGATCCAACAAGTATCTATCAGGTTAAAGAGTGTATGAAAGAGCACGCAAAAAATGGCAACATTGTATTCTTCTCAAGCCATATTATTGATATTGTAGAAAAGCTTTGCGACAGAATCACAATTATCAAAAAAGGTAAAATCAGGGCGCTTGTTACCCTTGATGAACTCAAAGAAAAAGGCGTTGGCCTTGAACAGTTTTATATGAACATCATTAACGAAAAAGATGAGGAAAAGTCAGAAACTGTGGCAGAAGATAAAGCTGTTGATGAGAAAACTGAAAAGAAAGCATTACAGAATAAAACTGCTGAAAAGAAAACCTCAAAAACTTTAAAAGAGGATAAACAATCTGTAAACAAAAAGGCAGCAAACAAAAAGCCTGCTTCAAAAATAGCAAAGGCAAAAAAGTCAGAAAAAGCTGACGGTGTTAAAGCAAAGAAAACTGCGACAAGAAAAAATACAGCAAAAAGTAAAGATAAAAAATAAAGGATAAAATATGAATAAATTTAAAACGTTATTTTTGATGCAACTGAAAGAAAAACTGAATTTATCCTTCCTTAAAAGCAAAAAGCAACTGCTTTTTAAGGTTGTATTTTCTGTACTTGGATTTGCAGTTGTAACAGCGGGAGCATATCTGATTTTGTGGCTCTGCCAATTCTTAAATCTGTTTTCAGCGATAAACAGAATTCCACTTTCGGTTATGGCCATTGTCTTTTTTGTGATATTTGTTTTCAACCTTTTCACTTGCACAGTGGGGCTCAGTAAAACTCTTTATTATGCCAAAGACAATCAGGTGCTTATCACTTTTCCTGTCACACCAAACCAACTGTTTTTGTCGAAGATGCTTGTTTATTATGTCTATGAGATCAAAAAAACATTTAACTTTGTGATACCAATATTCTTTGCATTTGGGTTTTTGTCTGGGTTCTCGGTGTTTTACTATTTTTGGATGATCATTATGCTTGTTCTTTTTGCAAGTGTTCCGGTGCTTCTTGGTGGGCTTTTGTCCATTCCAACCAACTATATAATAAGATTTCTTAATAAATATCCTATTATAAAGATAATATTATTATGTCTGGTTCTTGCAGGTGTGGTTGCAGGGGTATGGTTTGTGATCAACAGCATACCTGAAAACATCAACCTTATAAGAAGCTGGACAACGGTTTCAATCAAAATCAGGGAAGTGCTTGAATGGGCAACAAAGAATCTTTATCCGTTCTATGCTTTTATCATCTTTTTATGTGGTAAGTATGTTGGATTTAAAGCAGTTCTGTTCACAGAATATTCTTGGATAGTTTTCCTTGCCATGATTGGTGTTATTGGTGTTTTGATTTTATTTAACTATTTGCTTTCAAGACCATTTTACTTAAAAATGGCATCAAAACAGTTTGAATTTGAAAAGAAAAGTGTTAAAAGGTTGAAAAACAATCATAAATTTGGTGGCTTTTTATCTTCTTGTGTTTACGAAACAAAAAGAAGTGTTCGAAACACATATATTCTCTCATCATTCATTTTGACACTGATTGTGGCGCCAATAGCGGTTCTTTTACTTAACAAAATCTATGGTGCAATAAGCACAAGGCGTATGGGTGACTATCTTATCACGGGCTTTAACGTGTTGATCATATTGTTGTTTGTTGTTGCAAACAATATCAATGTTTCATCGGTTTACAGTCGCGATGGTGATTCTTGGCCACTTAATCGTGTGAAACCGGTTAAGCCTTTTAAAGTGGTGCTTCCAAAACTTGCATTCAATGTGATTTCAAGCTTGATTATATTGGTTATAACAAGTGCTATATTTATGCAGTATTCAACTTTCAGCACAAGAGAAAATGTGTATTTGTTCGTTATGCTTTTGTTTGTGACTCTTGCCCACATTGTATGGAGTGCAGATCTTGACTTTGTGCATCCATCAACAGACCTGTTTAAAACAGAAGGCGCATCAGCAATCAGCAAAAGTGAGATTGTGTCAACCATTTTGGCATTTGTCGTCAGCCTGCTGACATTTGGGCTCACAATGTTCTTCTTGATTGAAGGTGGTCAAAATATCATGCTGAGATTGATGATATTTGCAATCATATTTTTTGCAATCAGGCTTTGGCTGTTTTTATACAAAGTCAAAGTTCTTTACAGGGAGGCGTAACCATGAGGAAATCAGTTTTATTTGCCATCGGCATAGTTTATTTAGTTTCCATTGTGGTTGTAACCTTCTTTGGATTGCAACTGAGGATGGATCAATTCCAAGTTTATATGGAAAGCATAAATATAACTTCTTATGATAAGATAAGAAATGGCGACAAATATCTCTATCTTAGTTTTGACGAAACCGAGGGATATAAAAGCGTTTTTATAACATTTGATTATTCACCAGAGGAAGCCTCATATCCTGAAAAAGTTGAATTCTCGCTTTCAGGAAATTCATATGAAGAAGATGGGCAAATAAAATATTTTGCCGAAATTTCACAGAGAGGAGAATTGGTTTTCTTTGAGAAGGGTATGGTGATTGTTACAGTTGCGACTACTGACGGAAGTAAGATCTCAGATAAAATTAAGGTTTTCTGCACTTAATTGAAGAAAAGTTGTAAAAGGATGAAATTTATTTGCTAATCACAAATTATTGTGATATAATTTGAGCATGCTATAAACTAAGGAGGAAAAATAATAAATAATATGAAAAAGTTTTGGCTTTTTATCTCAAGTATTTTAAGTGCGATTTTAGTTGTTGTTGGCCTTTCAGCTTGTAATCCAAAAAAAGTTGTTGAAGATTATACAATAACAAGTGTAAAGGCAAATAACTTATACAGCACATATCATACTTCTGATACAATCAATTTTAGTGATGTAACTATTGAGGTCACATTTAAAAATGGAACAAAGGTTACGCTTACTCAAGGTGAAGTTGATATTGAAAAAGAGAATGCAAAAGAGGGAACTCAGTTTATCCTTAATACTGATGGCCTTGGCACGCAAACTGCAGGTGAACTTGAAGAAGGGGAATATCAAATTTCTGTTTATTTGTCAGCTTACGCAACAACAAAACAGGATTTAATGACTGTGACTGTAACAGAAGATTTGAGTACAAAGTATAATCTTTATAGTTTTCTTGGACCTCAGACTATTGCTGGTGATGATGGTTACGAGAAAAATATTGTAACATCTGAAACGGATGAAAGTAAATTCTATAAAGCAGATGGCTATTATGTGGGCGATGATAATGAGTTCAGATTTAAACCTCGCCTTGAAATTGGTAAAACAGAGGATGAGTCATTTGAAGCTGACAATTATAAAGTTAAAGTGACAGTAAATGGAACAGAGATTGTTGAAGGTCAACAATATGATTTATTCAAATATGAAAACTTCAAATTCTATTTCAAAGATGGAACAGAATGGACTGATGAAAACAACACATTCACAATCTCTATGTTGCCTGCAGACTTTGCAAAAAATGCTTATGGTCGCAATATAACGCCGGTTATATTTACTGTTAAAGTTGCAGACGGCTACAACGTTTATGATGCAGTTGATCTTGGAAGATTAAGTCTTGTGTCTGATGCGTTCAAAGCTGATGCTGTAAGAACAACCTATGAACGTTGGCAATCAGGTGAAGTATTCTATAACCCAAATGGCGGATTTAAAAGAGTTGTTTACTATCAATTGTGGGAAGATTTCTTGACTTCAAAAGGTAAAACAAATCTTAAACCAGTAAATGCTATGTTCATTCATAATGATATCACTGTAACTTCAGCAGATATCCCACAAGAATATTTAATTTCTGTGGCTGAAGCAAAAGCATTTGTTGGTTCAAACAATGAAAATGATTATGGATATTTGGTTAATTCATTCCGTGATGAAGGATGGCTTTATCCACACTATATGGAGAATGATTTCACATTTAATGGAAATATGTTTAAACTTGATTTCAGCAACATTAAATGGTGCTTGTCAAACTCTGATGGCTCAACAGGAGATGCTTTCTATTACACACAAAACCAATCAAATTATTTTATGAGCCATGCAGTATTGTTTGGATTCTTAGGTAAATCTGATAATACAAGTGCTCAGAAAGCAATATTTAAAAATGTTGAAAGCATTGGAAACAGTAAAAATATAACCAAGAAAACTGACCAAGAAGCTAATGAAGCATCTGGATCATTTATTTACTTTAAATCTGATGCAAGTGAAGTTGATGTTGACAACTGTATTGCAAAGGCATTCATGATTGCATTCTATTCTGAGTATAACAAAAAGGTATATTCTGAAGGGGAGCAACCAGAGCTTTTGGCAAACAACGGGCTTGATGTAAGTTACTGTAAAATTTATGATTGCTATAACAGTGGATTGTTCTCTTACTGGGGTGAAAATAACACTTTAACCCACAGTGAACTTAAGCGTTTTGGTGGCCCAACAATATTCCTTATTAACGGAACAGAGAAAGGGGCGAAAGAGAGCTCTGCAGAATGGACTATTGATGATGAAACAATCATTGAAAGTGAAGTTACCGGCGAGGAGGCTTGGTTTGCTATAAACGGTGCAACTGGCGCAGCATTAAAAATAATAAATTTCAGTTCTATTTTGTCTGAGCAAACTGATAAATATTTTGCAATTGATGGAAAAATAAACATGAAAGCTGTGGCATTAGAGAGTGCCTATCTTGGTTCAACTGACAGTATTTTGTATAACTTCTTTAGAATTGGTGATTCTAAAATTGCCTTAAATATGGGCAACCCAACCAGTGCAGAACAAATGCAGGCAGGCACAACAATTTATACACTTGTAAGTCTCTCACAAAAAGATCCATCAACCTGGACTCAGGACGAAGTTAATGCTTATAATGAAGCAATGGCGTTTGGTTATGACAATGCAAGGAATGTATTTATTCAATTGATTATTAACAATATTTTGACAAAATCCCCAGTATTCTTGTCTGATGGTGGTACAATGGCACATTTATTTCCAAAGGGTGAATATGAAGAGAATGTTCCAATAGATGTTGATCACTATAGTTTAGTGTTTGTTGATATTGATGCAACTATAGCTAATTTCTTGCAATCAAATTATTCATTAGCATATAAATCAAGCACGACATTTGAAGGTGATTTGCTTTATATAATGGCTCCTGCCGGAAGTACTTCACTTGCTGCTGTTGTTGATCTTTACACAAAAGAGGCTCAAGCAGAGTAAGGTTTATAAACAAAAATTGTCAAGCGATTTGCTTGGCAATTTTTTATTGTTAAATTTTAATATGACATTGTAGGATTTTAATATTGTAGTATATGATTTTAATGTGGCATTGTGAAAAATTGATGTGGAATTGCAGTGTTTTAATGCGGTATTATTAAAACTTAATGTGGTATCGTAAAAATTTTAATATAATATTGCGAAAATTTTAACACTGTTGTGATGAATGGTTTTTATATTATTGCATATCTTCTGATAATTATTTGCTAAATTCGTGCTTTTATGCTATTATAGTTATGTAAAGTGAGGGTGTATGAAGTTTTTTAATAACAGCTGGGACCAGGCACTTGAAGAAGAATTTAATAAACCATATTTTCTGATAATTTGAAAAAAGTTGTAATTTTGTCCTAGCTGTGCTAGAATAATATTAATTGGAGGGTTTTATGATCAGTTATCAACAATATCTTTTTGAAACTAAAGTAAATTTATTTTGTGAAAGTTATGGTTTCACAAATGTTAATTTGATAACATTAATGCTTGAAAATCAATATGATTTAGTAAATAAAATAGTATCTGCAAGTGATGAAGAAATAAAAGCAAAAAAAGTCTTAAATAAAGAAGAAATTCAGGCAATAAACAATGCTTATAAATCTTTCTATTGCGAAATTGAACAAAAATTAGAAATATTAAATAGCAATGAAGAAGTACCGGTTGAAAATT
>JAFSVX010000058.1 GCA_017444785.1 Clostridia bacterium | reverse complement strand
GAAATACAAACAGAGGCAAGGGAATACCTTGTCGCTCTTTCATCAGGAATTTTGATGAAAAATGCAGTAGGTTGTTCGTCCATGTTATAGAAGTCGACATCATTTTTTGCTGTCAAGAAAGCAATACCATTATCAGCAAACATTGAAAGTTTTGTGTTCAAAGTTGACATATAGCCATCACGAGTTGTTTTTGCGTTTGTTTGTGTGATATTTGCAGAAAGTTGTCTTGTTTTTGAAAGAGGATTTCTTCCATTGAAATATTGTTTAACAACCTCGTAATCTTCTTCTTTATTCATTGCAATTTTATAAGCATTGAAGAAATTGTATCTTTCTTTCGTCATGCCAAGAGCTTCGTTTTCGCTGTCTTCAAGCATGGCGATAAGCACTGCAAGGAAATAGTCGCGGGCACCTTGTTCCCAAGATGGCTCGCTTTTATTCTCAATTGTACAAATTGCAGCGGCAATGTCGTTAAGGCTTTCAAAGCAGTCATCACGAATCTTTGATTTTTCAACTTCAACTTCAAGGAGTGCATCTTTAAGTGATGAAAAAGCTTTTCCTGCAAATTCATACCACTCATCGTCTTGAACTTCTCCGACCTTGATGAAATCATAGTTTTTGACAGGATCACTTTGGTGGCGCAGAATGTCCTCTTCCAAATGGAGTTGTCTTTGCCACTCAGTATAAACATGCTCAAGTGGGTTCCATTGAACTGAATTGTAAGGTTCGGTCAAATCAAGTAATATCAATTTATATCCCTGATTTACAAGATTTTTGCTGTGGTGAGAGTAAAGCTCACCTTTGGCATCTGTTATAAAAAATGATGGTTTATTTTTCAAAAGTGGAATGATTTGAAGTGCTGGCTCAATAAATGAAACAGTTTTACCGGTACCAGTTGCACCGACAATAAGAGTGTGGCAGTCTGGCGCAAAGTGAATTTTAAGATTGTTTCCTTTTTTGACAACACGGAAGGGAACACCTGTGTGGCTCAAAGTTGGAAGCTCAGAGTAAAGACAATGTTTAAAATGGCTGTCAAGTTCTTTATCCATCAAAAAACGTTGATTTTCCATTTTGTCTTTACCTTTAAGTTTGGTGCTTGGTTTATCATCTTGAAGAAGAAGCAAAACCAAAACCACGCCACAAACAAGGGCTGCAGCAATAAGACTTTTTGAAGAAAATATGTTTTGGATTGTAAGTTTGAAGTCAAATTTCTTCTCTTGCAAGTATGTTATAATTCCTGAAGCTGCCACAAGTGCAAGCACAAAAGTTATTGCAAGAGTTATAAGAATGGATGTAAATTTATTTGATTTCTTTTCAGCCATAAAGCCACCTCTGATAGTTTATAGATTTATTATACACATAAATTTAGGATAAATCAAATAAAAAAAGATGATTTTCAAATTTTTTGTAAAAACATTTGCCATATGCACAAAAAAATGATAATATTTAATCAGTTTAGTGAAGAGGTAATGTGTATGGGATTTATGAATTTTATCAATTTGATCAGTAGTGATGCAGAAGGTGTAGTTGATCCGCTGTATAAAGCAATTGATACAATTGGACCTTACGCGATCAGTATTGTGACGCTGCTTGGCGTTTTATATGGTATTATTATCGGTGTGAAGTTTGCAAAAGCTGAAGAAAAAGAAGAAAGGGCAAAACTGCAAAAAGTTCTTGTCAATGGAGTTATTGGTGCGGTTACTGTGCTTATTTTGCTTGTGGTGCTTTATGCTATAAGGGAGCCTTTGGTGAGGTGGATGAACTCCTAATTTCATGGCGAAATTTAGCGCAGAACTGTGTTAACTTCAAAATCGCGACATACTCATTTATGAAAATAAAATCGAGCGTCGCGATTTTTTGTTGCCTTGTTCTGCATCAAAATTTCGCCCTGAAATAACGTTATACGAATAAGATATAAAGTTCCACACACTCATTTATTTATTATAAAATCGAGCGTGGAACTTTTTTGTTTCTTTATATATGCAAACTCCGCCCTTAAATAATGTTATGTGAGTAAAAAACAAAAAAACTGCAGACTTTCAAATTTTCAGATAGTTACATATTTCATATATGCGCCTGCGTGGATTTTTTTATGAGCCTTGCATCTGGGCACTTTTTAGCCCTGAAATGGTTGTTCCGCTTGGCTTACCAAGCGGAACAGCATCATCGCATATTGAGTAAATTTTTGTTTTATGCTGTGAAAAGAAGATTTCCATATACAAAAAGTATAATGGAAATCTTTTTTCTTTGCCTAAATTCAAAAATATAACTCAATCTGCTGCCCCAGGGTTTCTATCTGATATTAAGGGGTAATTTGAATTTTTGTTGCCTTGTTCTGCATCAAAATTTCGCACTGTAATCCTTTTATTAAAAAAGTAATTTGTGAACTTTTTAGTATTGTTCTCAACTGCCAAAGTTTATCTATTTTTTATGTAGATGTAAGAAATTTCATCTGAAATTCTTGAGGAAAATTTGGAAAGATTTTGTGCGTTGTTATTGGAATAATTGTGTCTTTTTGTTGGCTAAATTTGATAGGCAGCATTATGCTGTTAAAATGTAAATTTTGAAGCAAATTATAAATTTTTAGTTTTACAATATATTTTAATATATTGTAAAACTATTGTGATTATGTAATACAATTTAAGAGTAGTTGTATGCTTTCATGTGAAGGTGTTTTATTGTGTGTTTTTTTTGTATTTTGTTTCAGATATATTTTTTGAAAAATTTTATCTTTTTGCATGAAATTATCGCTTCTTGTTTGATGTTGTTGTGTTGTGGCAAAAAAAATATAAAAATTTTT
>JAFSVX010000057.1 GCA_017444785.1 Clostridia bacterium | reverse complement strand
GATTTTGGAAGAAAACAGAGATAAACTTGAATATTTGGTACAAATGTTGATGGAAAGAGAAACTTTAACAGGCGATCAAATTGACATAATAATGAAAGGCGAAAAACTTGAGCCGAGAGAAATTGATAAAGAAAAGACTGAACCTGTGGAACCGTTAAAACAACCTGAACTTACTGAACAGAAAATTGAAGAGAAAAAAAAGGTTGTTGAAGAGCCTAAAGTTGAAGAGGTTGCTGAAGTAAAGATTGAAGAGCCAAAAGAAGAGCCAAAAGAAGAAAAAGTTGAGGAAAAGGCTGAAGAAAAGCCTGCAACAATCATAATCAACAACTTTAACTCAAAAGAGGGACCAGAATTTGACTATAATGTTCGCCTTGAAAAGATTAAAGAGAGCCAAGCAAAAATTGAGCGCGACCTTGATAAGACAAACAAAAATATTCTTAAGTATGAAAGAACTATAAGAAGAAAAGAGCGCAATGAAAAAATGCTTGACAGAAGAGCTTTGGAACTGACAAATCTTAACCTTTTGATGTATTCAGTAACCGACATGAAAAATGTTGACGAAGAGAAAAAGGCAAGACAAGAGGAGCTAACTGCTCATATTGCTGAACTTAAAGCAAGTATTCAAGACGCTGATGAATATATCGAAGCAAACAGAGAAAAACATGAGAACAATCTTAAACTCCAAGAATATCTTGTAAAAGAGCAAAAGAGATATGCAGAAGAGATTAAAGAACTTAAAGCTTTGATGGATGAAGGCGCTTCTGAATAGCTGTCTGAAATATTAAACGAAAAATCCAAGCCAGATGTTGACTTGGATTTTTTATGTCTGAAAGGTGAGTAAATGCTTTTATTCAATTGACAAATATTGGCTTAGTATTGTATTATATATTCGTTTATGGCAAAGAAAAATCAAATGAGAGAAAATCAACAGGTCAAAATGAAAGGTGTGCCAGATGAAAAGGTTACGCCAGAGTCTTTCGTTGACGAAACTCATGAAGAACCTGTCGTAAGCGAAGGACAGATCTCTATTTTTGAGAGCGCCTCAAAAGATGCCATGATTGATGAGCAGATTGCTCGTGATCGTCTTGAAGAGGCGATTGAAGCAGAAAAGCCAAAGAAAAAAAGAAAAAGCATCATCACAAATTTGATCTTTCTGGCAATCAATATTGCCATCATGTTCTTTATCATAAGAACCGGACTTAAAGAAGCAAATGGTATGCCATTTTCTCAGATTATTCAAACGCAAGGCAAAAGACTTTGGTGGCTTGCGGGCGGTCTTGTTTTGTTTGTAATTGTAGCATTTGCCGATTCAATGATATTTGTTAAACTTATTAAAAATGCAACCGGGAAGCACAGACCTTGGCTTGCATATAAAGTAAGTTCAGTCGGAAGATATATTGATAACATAACACCATTTGCTGTTGGCGGGCAACCTTCGCAAATTTTGAACTTGACAAGAGCAGGTCTTTCTCCTGGAGTTGCAACAAGTATCCCTATTATAAAGCTGATTATTCATAACACTGTCTATGCAATAATTCTTATTTTGGTCTTTATTTTTGGAATTCCATTTTTGCCTCCGGCAACATATCTTAACGAACTTTTGATGATCTTGCTTAAAATCTTTGCGGTGATTGGAATATTCTTTACAGTGCTTTTCAATATGATCTATATTCTGATCGGAAGCGGTAAGATTGTCGGGCGTTCGTTCGTTCGATTTATCGTAAGATTGGGTTATGGCTTAAGAATTGTGAAAGATTACAGAAAATCCTATAACAAAATCATGAAAACAGTTCTTGAGTATCAATCTTCAATTGCCTATCTGAAGAAAAATAAAAGAACAATGATTGCCTGCATCTTTTACAGCATTATTGATGTCTTGGCCTTATTTGCAATACCGTTTATGATAGTTATGGCCTTTTCGAGTATTGAGCTTACATCAGCCGGAGCGTTCTTCTCTTTGATGTGGATTTGTATGACTAAGTTTGTTATTGCACAAATGGCGGCGGTGGTGATCCCTCTTCCTGGCGGAACAGGTATGATGGAGTTTAGCTTTATTGCTATGTTTGGTGTTGCAAGCTTGATTGGTGATGCGTTTATCATCTGGGGGCTTCTTGCTTGGAGATTGTTTACTTACTATTTGATAATTTTGCAAGGTTTTGTTATATCTACGGGAAGCAGTATCAAAAGATTGATTCTTGCCAAGAAAAATAAAAATCAAGTTGATGACAAAAGGCAAGAAAATGTCGAAGATAGTTCAGAAAAAGCATAAAAATCAACAAAATATCTTATGATTTTATAAAAATATCTATAAACAAACAAAATAACACAAAGCAAGCACATTTGCTTTGTGTTATTCTTTTTGCATGGAAAAATATTTGCAAGATGCAATTGAATGCGAGTGTGGTAAAAGTCATTTTTTGAAAAAGACTGAAATTTTTGTTGGAGCTGATGCTTTGGAAAAAATGATAAACTCACTTTCCCAAATGGCGCAAAATAAAATTTTGATTTTTTATGGCCTGAAAGAAAGTGAAATTCTTGACAGGCTTAAAACTTGTGAAATTCTGCAAGATAAAGAGTTGTCTTTTATCATACTGCCAGATGTCTTGCCGACAGTCAATCTTGTGGATAAAATTGAAGATAAAGGCCAAGATGTGGTTGTTGCAATAGGAAATGAAAATATAATAAGTTTTGCAAAGTATTATGCCTCTTGTTTTTCAAATCCTTTTGTTATTTTTCCTGTTGGAAATTTTCTTGAATTTACGTTTTCTAAGTTCGCAAGGCTTTATGATGGGTTGACCTATAATTTCTATGACACTGAAAGTCCTTGTGGAATTTTTGTGGATACGGTGATAAATGGCTATAACGAGTATCAAACATACTATATTGCTTCAAAATTTGTTGCGGTTTTTGATAACCAAGTTGCAGGGCTTGTCTTTAATCTAAATTTTTGTCCAAGAATGTTGGACTTTTTAAAACGCTCCTTGGAAAAATACGTGCAAAGAATGAATAAACAAAAGCAAGAAAATAATATAAATAACATTTGGACTCTTGTTCGATTTGGGCAGGCTATGACATTTTTTAACCAGTCCAAATTTTTCTTTGGAGCGGATAAAGGGGTTGTTGATATATTAAGTGCATTTAAGACTTCTTGTGATTATCTTGAAACAGAGACCATAGCATTAAAACTTATAATAAACTCCTATGACTGTTTTTTGCAGAACAATAATTACAAGGCAGATTTTAACTTAAATAAACATATCAATCAACTTGGATGTCTTTTGAAAGTGCCATCATCTTATATAATAAAAAATCTTGCATCAAGCGAATATCTTGGTGTGAAAAATGAGGTTATTAACTTATTTGAAAGCTACCAGCCATATCTTTATGGGTGTTTCAAAAATCTTGCATCACAAATCTTCAAAATTCAGTCAGGCCTTGTTTTAAAAGAAAATATACTCAAAAAATATGGCTTTACGGCAAAGGATATTGAAAAATGTTTTGCGGTCAGCACCTGCTTGCACGACAGGGCAACACTGTTTCATCTTATTGGTGCGTTTGGGTATCTTGATAAACTGCTTGGGTGAAAAAGTCAACAGAGATTGTATAAATTTAAGCTTGTTGGCAACCATTACAAGTGTTGATATGCGTAAATTTATTATAATCTTTGTTTCTGTGGTGGTATTGGTATTTGCAATCATTTGTGCGGACCATTCTTTATCTGCAGACTTTTTAAAAGCATCTGTTGAAAGCTATAATGCAAAGGAATATCATGATCTGGGATTTATCGCGGAAGAATATAATGGGAATATCATTAAGTATAACAAAAATGGAGTGGTGGTGGGTGAGTGTATAAAGATTAAAAAAAATGGTGCGGTCAGCTTAAATAAAATTTGTGACAGTATCGGGCTTGTGATAAATAAAAGGTATCAAGTGGGCGAAATTGAGATGATCGAAGGAAGCTCTGCTTGTATAAAATACAGGGCGAAAGATCAGCAAAATAATATTCAGATTGCAATAGATAAAGATTTGATTACAATTGCAAGTCCGATAATTTATGGGAGTTACTGAAATTATTGTGTATAAACTTAAAAAAAACGGATATATTTGTATTTGTAAGGAGGAATTTTTATGAAAGATGATAGTATCTTAAGAAAAATTCAATATTTTTTTAAAAAGAATGCTTATGCATTGAGTGTGACTACTTGTGTGGTGCTGGCGATCACTATGATTTCACTTACGGTTGCAAATTATATGGACAATACATATCCTGTTGAGGTCATTGATGTTTGGGTGCCAGAGGACGAGGTTGTCGTGCCAACATATTCAGATGATGTGATAATTTTTACACTTCCGATTGCTGATGGGAAAATATCCAAAGAGTATGCTGAAGATCACTTGCTGGAAGATAAGACAACTGGGTATTGGCAGACTCACCAGGCTGTCGACTTTATAGCTGCAGAGGGAACAAAAGTTTTGGCTGTTTATGATGGAACTGTGGAAAGTGTCAATGAAAGCATGATGGACGGAGTTGTGATAACCATAAATCATGGTGGTGGCTTAAAAAGTGTTTATAAGTGTCTTGCAACGAACACTTTGGCTTGTGAAGGGGACAGAGTTGTGAAAGGACAAGAGATTGGCACTGTTTCAAGCAATTTGACCGAAAAAGCTGACGGAATACACCTTCACTATGAGCTTTACGAGAATGATAAACTGATTGATCCGACACCGTATTTTTCTGAACTTGGTAAATAACCGTCAAAAATAAGGACAATAAAAATAATGATAATAAAAATAAAGTGGATAAGAGTGCAAAAATAAATTGGGCAGACTTGTCCTCTTTATTTTTTATAATTGTTTTGATTTTTACTCGATTTTTATTTGACAATATCAAAATAAAATTATTATAATGTATACATAATACTATGAAAAATACTATGAAAAAATTATTTGTTTTATTTGCTTGTGTACTGAGCTTCCTTATGTTGCCGGTATTTACTGCTTGCGGCATAGAGGGATCTTCTGTTGCAAAAAAAATAATGTTTACTCAAAGTGTTTACTATGTTGATCTTGGTGTGAAAACTCATATTGACTATAAAGTATATCCATCAAGCGCGAAAAACTATTCGATCAACTATGACCTTGGTGGTAACGACTATACACAACAGGGTTACTATAACTTTGAAAACGGATGGATTACTGTTAGTGATGAAAGATTTACTGAACTTAATGTTACCATTGGTATCAACGAAGATAAAGATACAGCTGTCGTGAAATTGCGTGAATATCCAAACAAAAACAGTATTTACTTTGAAGCAACAACTGACACCATTTCTGAAGACGCCTATAAATCTTTGAAACTTAAAGCCTCATTTGGCAAAGATGAAAACCTTGAAAGATTCCTTGAAAATGGAGAGTATAACTATCAACTGACAAGCGAAAATACAAGTGTCATTCAAGTTGTGGACAGTCAAAGACTGTTGGTTAAGTCAACTGGAAGGCTTGGTGAAAGCAAGATCACGGTTAAGATTTTAAACTCTGCGGGAGAAGAGATGTCTGACCTTAGTGCAGAGGTGACCTTGAAAGTTCAGCCAAAGATTGCAAGCGCATATGTCACCCTTGAAGATAAAGCCATTGCAAATGATGGACAATATCTCTTTATTTTGTCAGAATCAGAATCCGTGCAGAAAGAAATTCAAGTCAAGTATTTTTCTGAAAAAGGATTTCTTTTAGACAATATCGATTACAGTGTTGTTTCAAGTGACACTGCAGTTGTTCAAGTTATAACTGATGACAGCGGTGTAAAACTTGAGTTGAAAAATCAGGGAAACAGAGGTGGAGAGGCGCTGATAACCATACAGGCAAACGGCATCAATGAAAACGGCCTTCCATACAAGATAACATTTAAAGCGGTTATTGAAAAGAACGAACCAAGTTCATAGACTCAGCTTATGCAGAAAATGATGGTGTTTTGAGCATAAAATATCATAAATTTACTCAAAAAACGCAAAAATAAAGCAAAAAGTCGGTTTTATAATGAAAAAAACCGACTTTTTTGATGCCTATTTTCAAAATCACTATTGACATCAATGACTATATATAATATAATTATATCAGTTTTATGCGAGAGCATATGTGGGAGGAAATTTATGAATAAGAAAAGTTTTATATGTTCATTGGTTCTCAGCGTGCTTTTAACTTTATCACTTGGTATTTATACACTTGTAAGCTTGTTCTATGTGCCAAGCCCAAAGACACCTGATAAACCTTATGAGCCAACAAATACCACTGTTCAAGTTGCTTTCAGAAGTGGCGATATAGTTGATATTCTTAAAAAATCTGATGAGGCAGATGGAACTTTAACTTTTATCGTTGAGGAAGGAAAGGAAAATCCTGTTTCATACAACGAGACGACAGGTAAATATGTTGCAGGAAATGAAAAAGGTTCTGTGAAAGCTGTTGTTAAAATCAACGATAAGGGGGACACAAACACTTATGAAATCAGTGTCTATCCACACTCTGATGCAGGATTGACAGAAGATGCCCCATTTATAATTGCAAACAAAGCAAACCTTTTGGAATTTGCTGGTATCCTAAATGATGGCAGTGCCGCAAGAAGAACTGTTGCAAATGGTGATGCAATCAAATATGCAGAACTTGTTGCTGACATTGACCTTGCGGGTGATAACTGGAAACCTATGGGAAGCTATACTTACTTAGTTGAAGGTTTAACATTCAAAGGTAACGGTCATACAATCAAAAATATGACAATCAATGTTGATACTGAAAACTTTGAAGAATTTATTATTGCGGATAATGCAGATTCTGTAGCTACAATGCATCTTGGATTCTTTGGCGCAGTCAGCAACTCTCATATTTTGGATCTCAACTTTACTGGTGCTGTTATCAATGTGGCAAGCGGTGTTTATGATATCGTTTCTGCAAGTGATTACACATATGAAAATTTCCCATTTGCATACCTAAATATTGGTGTTGTTTCGGGCTATGCTTCAAACAATACAGTCATTGCAAGCTCTGGTGACAAAAATACATCAGTATCAGCAAGAATGAATGCTTTTTCATTTGAAAGATTGGCAGATGGTAACTATGCTGGCAAGAAAACGAGCAACCTTCGTTATTCTGGTCTTGGTGGTGTGGTTGGCTATGTATCAAATGCACAAGTAAGCAAATATGATGTTGATATCAACGTTATCAACAATGTGGCAACTGTATATGATTCAAATATTGGTGGTGTTGTCGGCTTTATGAATGCAGATCTTTCAGATGCAACATTAGTTAAAAATGCCATTGAAAATTGTAACGCGAAATTGAATGTTACTGCAATCTATTTAAACAAAGCAAGAATTGGTGGTCTTGTTTCATGTGCATTGAATACTGATATCAAAGATTGCGTTGTGGAATTGACTGTTAAAGATAACACTTATTTCACAGAGATTGAAGCATTAGATGATAATGTCATAACTACAGCTTCTGGTGTTGCTCAACAGGTTTATTCAAATGATGTTGCTTCAGATGATGAAGCTGTAAAAGCAAGTTTTTACTCATCTGTGAAGAATGTTGCAGTTAAAAACCTTGATATAAATATGAGAGGCGGCATTGCAAATGGTGTTGCACATCTTGCAGGAAGAACTAAAGGTTTTGTCACCTTTACTGATGTGAGTGTTCAAGGATCTGTTGTGGCACGTGAAGCATTTGGTTTCGCAGAAGTAATTCAAAAAACAACAACGATTTCATACACT
The DNA here is from genome assembly GCA_017444785.1 of Clostridia bacterium. GTDB lineage: Bacteria > Bacillota > Clostridia > Christensenellales > UBA1242 > UMGS2069. Next base: position 10,913 of record JAFSVX010000057.1, on the reverse strand, counting down.
GAAGAATTTGAAGGTGAGGCAATTGATGTTACATTGACAGGTAGTTTTGCTGCTGGTTTTGGTGGCTTTGTTTATGGAACAGTTTATGGTTTTAAAGATGAAAATGGAAATAAAACAAAAATCAATGCTGATATCGTTGGATTTGGTGCTAAATTAACTGAAGATCAATTTAATGACTATGCTGAAAGAAAAATAGCTTATGATAATTACTATATTTCAGGCTTTGCAACATATTTATATACAAATGATGATACCGCTGCAAATGTAAGTAATTTTGAATTGAATGTTTCTCTTAAAGACAGCTTAAACATGGCTGGCGTGGTTTATAACAATGTAAGCGGGGCGGTTTCTGATCTTGACGTAAATGCAGATATCATTTCTTACAATTATAAAGATACTGAATATAACTATTCAACAACTTATATGATTGGTGGTGTGGCTTGTCTTTCCGGCAATGGCTCAAGCATTGAAAACGTAAATGTAAATCTTAATGTCAACAAAGACGTAAATAAAGATTTGAAATATGGCACAACATTCTTTGGTGGTCTTGTTGCAAGAATCCAAAACAATGGTGTTACACTTTCAAACAATAGTGTAAGTGGTGATGTATATTTCAATTATACATATTACAAAGCAAGCTTCATGAATGCTGATGAATCTTACACATTCTATGATGTGTTCCTTGCTGGTGGCCTTGTTGGTTCATTCACAGCTTATGGAAATACTGATGGACAACCTCAAGATGAATTTGAGGTGGTTGAACTTTCAAACACTGAAATTTCAAATAACAATGTGAAAGATCTTTCAATAGTTGCAGACTTTAACTTTGACGTTATGGATAACATGAACTGTGTTCGTATCAGAGCTTTGGGTGTTTTGATAGGCAACATCTATTCAAATGATGATATTGACCTGAGCTCAAACACTTTTGACAACGTTGAATTGACAGCTGATCTTAATGCCTTTACTGCAAGATACAGTGAAAGTGGTTCATCAGGCGCAACAACTGTTAATACTCTTGGCTATAACAAGACAGAAAATAAATTTGTTCACTCTTATGGCGCAGCTGCACAACTTGATGAAGGGTTTGACAGAATAGTGGTTCTTTCTGGAGAAACCACACAAATAACTGATGTTAATGCAGAGATGTTAAGCAAAGCATCTTTAAATGAACTTAACACTGAAACAGCACAGTAACCTGCGGTTTAAATTAAAAATATTACGGATTTATTCCGTAATATTTTTTTGCCCAATTTTTGATGTTAAATCAATTTAACTTGCATTATTTGCCCTATATTATTATTTAATATTAAATTTATAATAAATATTGTGATATTTATTTGACAAGATTTTTTTTATAAAATAAAATATAGTAGTAGAAGAAAAAGCACATAATAACAAAAGAGAGGAAAAGATGAATCGTAAATCAAAAAGACTTATTATTGGGTTAGTAATAGCTTTTATACTTGTGGTAGGTATTTTTATTGTTCAATCAGTGGCATCAAGTAATTCTGCCGCTGTTGTTTATGATCTCAGAATTATGGAAGTTCAGCAAACTGAAGATGAGCAAGAAACAAAGGTTGAAGTTTTTGATAAAGAAGTGTATTTGTCTGCAGATGAAGATAATAATTTTGAAATTGAACTCAGCTATGGTGTGTCAAGTGGTATCAGATGGGTGATAAGCAGTTCTGATCAAAGTGTCGCCAAAGCTGTAAGAGTGAAGGGCAGAGTGTTTAAAGTTACTTATTTCAAAGCTGGTCAAGCCACATTGACTGCACACCCAGATGGAAGCTATGCAATAACTGATAGCTTTGTTTTGACCGTAAAAGAGAATTACCCTGCGGCATTTGCTTTTGATACTGAGGATAAAAATGTTGAAGCAATAAATAAAATTTCACTTTATGCAGATGAGAAGGATTATGTATATCATTTTGAAACATCAGCTTTGAATGATGAGTCTGTTGTAAATAATTCTCTTCTTTCAGTTGTCGAGGATTATGATACAAATGTGTTTGAAACTGTGGAGATAAATTCTTCTGATTCAACATTGACACTTAAGGCAAAACAAAGCGTTTCAGAAAGTGAACATGTTTTGACTATTCAATGTAAAACACAGGTCGGTAAAGAGGAAACAGTTATCACCAATTTTAACATAATTGTTGTTGTGAAAGGTTATTTCATTGACAAATTGCAAATGCAAGTTTCAGAGACAACTCATTTTGATGACGGTACTGTTTATATTATTGGTGAGGGTGAATTAAAAGAAGGAGAGATCCGTATAAATAACACAATTTATCTCTTTAGAGACGTTGTAGATACATTCTATGTGAAAGTCCGTGGTGTCTATACAAATGGTGATTATAAAGATATAACAAATTCTGAAAATTTGAATTTGACAGACATGGGTGCTATTGTGCGTCAAAAAATTGGTGGTTATCAAAAATTTTATATCAATACTGCGGATATTGTAAGTCAAAGCCTAACTTTCTCATATCATGAGAATGAAACTGTTTCTTTATTATTCACTATTGATTATGGTACATCTATGGATGATACTACGGCTAAAACGTTATATGAAAAAGTAAATGAAGGTGCTGGTTATTATTATACCTATAAGTATTGGGATGAAAGATATAAAAGGAATGATGAAATAACTGAAGGTGGCAAGATTGTCGGGTTTATAAATGGCGATCCTGGATATTCTGAAGTGTTTATAGAAAGCACAAGTGAAGAAGAATAAATACTGCATTTTGCTTTTTGACATGGCTAAAAATAGAAAAAAATAAGTGAATTATGAGTGATACATTTGATGCGTTTTTAGAAATAAAATATGGTAAACTTGCCTTTTTGGATTTACATGGCATGACTAAGGAAGAGGCAAGGGCGGCGCTTGTTTTGAAGCTTGGCAGAATCGATTTTGACACAAAAGGGATTGTGGTTGTGCATGGCTATCATCAGGGCGTGGTTTTGAAAAATTTTATTCGCAAGGAATTTACGCATAAAAATATAAAACAAAAAATCAATGTCGATGCAAGCAGAACTCTTTTGCTTGTGGATTTGGAGAAGTGATTTGACTAAAACTGAAGATAAGAAAATGAATACGAGTTTGATAGGAAGCACTGCAGATGAAACTCAATATGAGGAAAAAACTTATAAAAAAGTTTTGAGGGCTGTGCTTATTGTCTGCTTGTTTTCAATCATGATCTTCAGTTTTATTTGTGTTTTTTCAAAACATAATTACATTACTTTTGGGGAGTATAATTATGTTGGAGTTGCAAAAACTGATAAATTTTATCAGACAAAAAGTTGCGATCTGCTTGAGATAAAAACGCAAAGGAATATATCTGAGATAAAAGTAGGAGATGTTGTATATTATAGCTCGAATGTTGAGAGTGGCTCGGGGAGATTTACAAAAAGTTTTAACAATATTGTAACTTTGGAAAATGAGCAAGGTGAAGAGTTTAACATAAGTGCATCAAGTGTTGTTGGTGTGCAAAGTGGTAAAATTTGTGTGCTTGGTGGAATTGTTTGGTTTTTAACAAGTATTGTGGGAGCATTGACCATCTCTTCTCTTCTTCTTGTTTATGTGCTTTATTTAACTTTCAGTCGCATCAATTTTGAAAATACTTTGCATGGTAAGGAGTTGCTTGAAGCTTATAAAGAATGGAAGAAGCAACAAAAAAAGCAAAAGCAACTTGAAAAAAATATTGTGCAGATTGAAGGTGTTGATGATGGCATAGTTGGCATGCTGCAAGGACAATTCTATGAAAATGAACAGAAATTTGAGTCATTTAATACTAAAATAAAAGTTTCAAATCAAGAAAAGTATAAATTTATTTTGTTTAATATACATGAGAATTTGATAGAAAAACAAACGCTCACTTATCAAGAAAAAAGAATAATTTCTTCTGCTCTTGAGTTGCTTGGGAAAGTGGAACATATTGATCTTGATATTGAATATATGCTCGTTGACCTTTTGCTGAAATGTAAGCTTGTGTCCTTTGAAACACAAAAATTTATCAATTGTATAAAAGAATTTTTGAATAAAAATATCAACAGAGAAGATCTTTTGAATTTTGGCTCAATTTACTTTATTATGGTGAAGAAAAATCCATCACTGCTTTCAGGTAAAGCCAAGGCTTTAACACTTGCATATATCAAAAAAGCAGGCGAATTTGGTGAGAATACAAGAAGAATGGCTAAAAATATCATCATTGGCACAATAAAAGCATAAAAATATAAGAAATTTGCGAAAAGATATGGAAATTTGAAAAAATTTGTGTTATAATCTTCCTATCAAGTAAATTAAGGAGTAAATCTTATGGATATGTCAAAAAAATCTTTAATTTTAAGTATTATTGCGACTTTTGTTTGCCTTGCAGTTGCAGCTGTTTGTTTGGTTTTCATGAAGCTTGATCTTGTTTCTGTGATTCTTTCAGCTGTTTTGGTTGCTCTTGCAATTTATATCTGTTTGTTCTGCTATAAGGTTGCAAAACAGAGTAAAAAAGATAACTAGTCAATAAAAAGTCATCCATTTGGATGATTTTTTATTTGCAAAAATTACTTTCTTATTAAAATTCCTTTACATGATTTGACAAGACTATTTTATATCTTTATAATAAAATTATAATGAAAGAGAAAAAGACCAATTCAATCAATAATGAGAAAGAAGAGCAGAGCCAAACTGTTGAATTTTCTGGCGAAGAAGAAATCGCTTCATTAAAGAAAAACAATATTGATAAGTTTGACGAACTTGAAAGTTATAAGCTCCTCAGAAAAAAACGTAAAAAACGCGCATGGATAAGGGCTTTGGTATGGGTTTTGGTTGTTCTGATTACTCCGCTTATCGTGTTTTTCTCTTTGGTTATTGTGAAGCCAACAACCGGTGCAAATTTCTTTGGATACACTTTTTACATTGTTGAGTCAGAAAGTATGAGACCGGTTTTTGATATCAATGATTGTGTTGTTGTGAAGCATTTAAAATCAAAAGATGACGTGCAAATCGGAACGGATATATGTTTTGTCCGAAAGTCAGACGGGAAAATCGTTACGCATAGGGTTATTGACATTATAACTGATGAGCATGGTGAGATGCAGTATATAACTAAGGGTGTAAACAATATGACGGCAGATGATGGTGCGGTCGCTTTTGAAAACATTATTGGCAAAAGAGTTGCTGTTTTTGGGGCTCTTGGGCATATTGTGATGTTTTTCAGAACTTGGGTTGGTATTTTAGTATTTCTGGTTTTGTTCGTGTTGATTATTTGTGGGTTTATACTCAGTTTCAAATATTCCAAAGATATTCGTGCGGTCGGCAATTAAGTTTGTGACTAAGTCAAGTATAAAAAACTTCTTTATGGAAATTATTTCTTTAAAGGAGTTTTTATTTTGATGAAAAGAGAAAATCTTGCAAAGACGGTTACTGTTATTCTTTCAACCTTGTTATTTATAGTTATAGGTTCTTGTTTTTCTGCTTTTTTGTATAAATATGAAATGGTTGAGGTGGAAAATCCAAAAGTGTTTTTGTCAGATGATATGCAACTTTTCAATGCTGACGGAGATAAGGTTATTGATGAGCTTTCTTTTTCCAAAATGTCTTTGGGGCTTAAACCCACAACCGGAGAGGAAGATGCTGAAACAAATATACCAATCACGGTCAATGACAGGCAGGGCAGTGAGGGAGTTTATGCAAAGTGTAATATTTTTGCGCCAAGCGGGGCGACTGTGAAGTTAAAGAATATCAAATTTGATGCAACAGAAAATCAAGATAAAATTGAACAAGAGAGGGATAATGTTTTTGTTGCAGTAAAAGAGATTGATGAAAGCGCAGTTTCTCTTGAAAACGGTGAGGCTTTTCTTGGAACTTTGCCTGCGTCAGATGAGAAACAACTTTGCACTTTTTATGTTTGGCTTTCCGCAAAAACGGGAGATGTTTTTAAAGCAGTCAAAATATCTTTTGATATATACTTTGAAAATATTGAAGAATGATTTTTGAAATTGCTGTTATTTTAATCGGTTGTCAATTTAAAAACATAAAACATTTGCTTAAAAACATTAAATATTTACTTAAATAAAGAACAAACATAGCATTTTGCTGTGTTTGTTCTTTACGTTTTATATTAAAGATGTTCGACTTTATATTAAAGATGTTCGACTTAATATTATAGTTTTTTACTTAATATGAAAACTTTGATACTTAATATTTGGGTATGTATACTCATTATTAAAGTTTTGTTTGATAAAAGTTTTCATAAGTTTCAACCCAAAGGTTGTAATTTTTCTCGCTTAACATTTTAGTATTTTCAATATTGGTCAAGTTCCCATCGGGATATATTGCGGGAAGAAAATGAACATAGTATTCTTGAACAAAGAAACCGTCATCATCAACCACATCGCTGTCTTTCATGGTTATAAAGACAGGCAGGATTGGCGCATTAAATTTGCTTGCGATTTGGAAGGCTCCTTTTTTGAATGGTCTTGGTTTTTTATAGTTCCACCACATTGCTTGCTCAGGATAGATAAGGATTTTTTCTCCTCGATTTAAAAGCTTTTCAACGCCATTATAAAAATTTTTCATTGTTTCATAGTTTGAGCTGAGGGGAAGGGTATTTGCGTGCCTCATCATCAGGCGAACAACGCCCTTGAAATTTGTATAGTTGCTTTCTTTGATGACTTTATAGAGGTATTGATGGCGCTTAAAAGTTGGTTTTAAGCATCTGTAAACGGCATAGTTATCACGAAGATTAAAGTGGTTGCAAGTTACAATTGCTCCGCCTTTGATGGCCTTGGCATTTTCAAGACCTATAACTTCTTTTATTATGAATTTACGTTTTTTTATCAACATCTCAAAGAACATCTTGCCAAGTTTGTTTGCAAGAAAAGTCTTGAATTTGCTGGACAATTTTTTATTTGTATAGTCAACTTGATTTGGTTTTATTGGCTGACAAGGTGCATCAATTTCCACATCATCATTGAATCGACCTTCTTTTTCAAATTGATCAATTCGTTTCAGCACATCAAGTCTGTCTTGTGATTTTTCAATTACCTTTTCTTTTTCAGTTTTTTTCATACGTTTCTCATTTTTTAATTTTTGAACCATAATTTTTTAAATGTTCTGTCGCTTTGATAGATATTTTTGATACCTTCAATGATGTTCATGAAAGACTCTTGATCCCTTTGTTTGTCGGCATCAGAATAATTTTTAAACTCATTGAGTATCATGTCATAAAATTGACTTTGTTTTGCATATTCCCAGAAATATTCTCCATTTATGACATTTTCATAGTGCCAAGGTTTAAGTGCAAGGGCATAGTGGCAGAGATTGAGCTTTCCCTCTGGTGGCTCTGGGAAACTGTGCTTGTTCCAACCAGTAGGCAGATATTTTACTTGTCCGTGACAGATGACATTGATATATTCTTGATCAGGGGCAAGGCAATCAAAATTATAGGTTTGAAGCATGTTCAAAAATCTGTCTTGAACGCCGAATTCACGGAATTTTTTGAGGTTCATAACCATTACGCCAGAGTTGAAATAGGTTTTGTGTGGTATACCGATTATATCTTCGACATAGTTTGTGAAGCGTGAATCACGATCAGTGTTTTGCTCGTATGCTGCTGCAACAAGGTTGTCGCCTATGTCAATGTTGTAAAGTTTAGCGATGTCCTCAAGCAAAACAATATCGCAGTCAAGATAGATGACTTTATCATACTGAGGAAATGCCTTTTCAATGAAAAGTCTGTAATATGCTGCAAGGGTATAATAAAACATATCTGGAAGTGTTTTCTTGATAGGCTCAAGTATGTCTTTGACATCGAAAAATTCAACAGTCAAATTTTCTTTGTTATGCATTTTGAGTTTGTTTTGATTCTCTTCTGAAATATCTGTTTTTAAAACTGTTATTTTATATTCATGATCTTCACTTGTGTGTGCTGAAAGTGATGTTATCGCAACATCAAGGTATGGCACATATTTGTCATTGCTGGCAAAAAATATTGGTATAAGTTGTTTTTCCATTATTGTTTTCTCCTTAGTTGTTAGCTTACTTTTATTTCATCTGACTAACTTAATTTTATCTTATCATATTATATTATTGCAAACAAGAGAAAAGGTTAAAACAGTTCTCGTTTAAAAATTCTCAATTCTACTGCAGCGAGAATTTATGTTATTTTTGCTTGTATATGGTCGTTTTTTGTGATATAATATGTGTGTTATGGAAAATTTAAGAGAAGTTATACCGAACAATATAATAAAATTAAGAAAGCAAAACAATCTTACGCAGATTGACCTTGCAAGCAAGATAAATTATTCAGACAAGGCGATTTCGCGCTGGGAAAAAGGTGAAGTTTTGCCAGATGTTGAGACATTGCAAACAATTGCAGAAGTGTTTAATGTGCCTCTTTCTCAGTTGCTTGAAAGTGGTGAGAAAAAACAAAAGTCTTCAAAATTTACAAGAGCAGATATTCTTTCGCGCATCTTTTTTATGCTTGAAATTTGGACGATAATTTGCGTTGCATATGCATATTTGAATGTTGTTTATGAAAGAAATTTTTGGAAGCTGTTTTTGATTGGTGTTCCTGTTTCTTCCTTTGTTTTATTTCTGCTTGACAGAAGAAAACACAACATTTCAAGTTTCGTCTGTGGAACTGTGTTTATTTGGTCTTTGCTGACTTGTATATTTATATATTTGTTGCCGGTTGTGACATGGTATGTGTTTATCATCGGAATTCCACTGCAGGGAATTATGATTATCAAATATATCTTCAATTTCAGGCAAAGAGATGTCTTGAAAATCAAAAAAATGAAAGTAAAGAAAGAGAAAAAATAATTAAGAGAAAAATAGAAGAAAGATTAAGTATAGAATGCAGATAGTTGCAGATAATTAGGTATTATATTTTGTTTTACCATAAAATTATGTTTTTGTTTCGAGTTTGTGAATTTTAAACAGAAAATAAAAGCATAATTTTTTTATAAATTTTCATACTATTTTTATGAAAGGTAAACAAAAAAGTTTTGTCAAGGGTGCTTTGGTTTTGATTGTTTTTGGTTTTGTTTCAAAGATAATTGGAGCAATATACAGAATTCCGCTGACAAGCATAATTACGGCTGAGGGCATGGGGCTTTATCAGCTTGTTTTTCCTGTTTATTCACTTATGCTTACCGTTTCGAGCGGAGGATTGCCCGCAAGTATATCAAAACTTGTATCTGAAAATCTTGCGAAAAGAAGATATCGTCAAGCTGATAAGATATTGAAAATTTCCTTTGTTATTTTAATCCTTTTTTCTGTTTTTTGTGCGGCATTGGTTGCGGCTTTGTCTGGCACTTTTGCAAAACTGCAAGGGAATGAAAATGCCAAGATTTGTTTTCTAGGCATTGCCCCTGCGATTGTGTTTGTGGGGTTTATTGCTGGATTTCGTGGATATTTTCAAGGCCTTGAGAATATGTTGCCGTCCGCAATAAGTGGGTTTATTGAACAGTTTGTAAAATTGTTTGCAGGGCTCTATCTTGCGCAAAAATTTTTGACAAAAGGCGTTGCTTATTCGGTTTTTGGTGCAATGCTTGGAATCACACTAAGCGAACTGATTGCGTTTATCTTTCTTTTTTTGATGTTTCTTTTGCAAAGAAAAAAACACAAATTCAATTATTATATAAAAGAAAAAGTTTCAGGCAATAAAGAGACGTTTAAAAAAGTTTTGTCTACTTCTTTATTTATAACTCTTGGTGGCCTTGTGATGCCTCTTGGTATGATGATTGACAGCGTGATTATTGTTAATGTGCTGAAAAGTTCAGGATACGTTGCTTCTGAAGCCACGGTTTTGTTTGGCCTGCAATCTGGCACTGTGGGTTCAATTATCAATATGCCGGTTGTGTTCTCGCTTTCGCTTTCAACCGCTGTTTTGCCAAGGGTAAGCACAAAAAACGTAAATCAAGATCATGAGGGAATGAAAAAAGATGTAAGTAAAGCAATTTTGCTTGCAATAATCATTTCGCTACCGGCAAGTTTTGGGTGTTTGGGACTTGCTGAGCCTATCATAAAATTGTTGTATCGCAGAAGCTTGAGCGCTCAGCAAATAGCCGTTGCTGTAAAACTTTTGGAGGTTGCCAGCATAAGTATATTCTATCTTGCGCTGGTGCAAGTTACTGCCGGGGTTTTGCAGGGGATTGGACTGATCTTCGTTCCACTGATTTCGCTTAGTATTGGTATGGTATCAAAAATTTTGCTTGATATAATTTTAGTGCGAATTTTCAGCGTGGGCATACTTGGGGCAGAGGTGGCAAGTGGTGTGTGTTATTTAGTTGCACTTTTAATAAATTTGAGCGTTTTAAAGCATAAAAAAGTTTTGCGCTTTGATTATAAAATAATTTTACTGATGTGCTTTTCAATTTTGGCATATTGTGGGAAATATGTTTTCAAACTTATTTTAAAAACAAATATCAACTATTTTTTATCATTTTTCACAAGTGTTTTCATAGTGGTTTTGATCTATTTTATGCTTGTATTTTTGCTTTACAGAAAAGAACTCTTAAAAAGAAAAACATAATTTCAAGAAACACTTTCATTTATTGTTTTAATTTGATAAAATATAACTATGAATAAGTTGAAAATAGCAAATGTTGAACTTGGAAATGACTTGATACTTGCACCAATGGCGGGGTATAGTGATGTGGGCTTGAGATACCTTGCGAAAAAATATGGCGCAGGCTTGACAGAGACCGAGATGATCAGTGCAAAAGCACTTGTTTATGGCAATCAAAAAACACTTGACCTGCTTGCCACGTTTGATGGTGAAAAGCCTTGCGCTGTTCAGTTGTTTGGCAATGAGCCAGAAGTCTTTTATCAGGCTATAAAAATGCCTGTGCTTGATAAATTTGATATCATTGACATCAATATGGGGTGCCCTGCGCCAAAGATTTAT
>JAFSVX010000056.1 GCA_017444785.1 Clostridia bacterium | reverse complement strand
CTGCGCAGGTTTCTGGTGATGAAGAGATTGAGAATCTCCGTCTTGACTTTGTTGGCAAAAAAGGTAAGATAACCGCGCTTATGGCGGACTTTCGAAATGTTCCAAATGAACTGAAAAAAGAAGTCGGTATGCTTATCAATAACCTCAAAAATAAGGTGGAGGGCGCAATTGCAAGCCTGAAAGAAAAAGCTATTGAGAAGCAAATAATCAGCGACAAAAAAATTGACTTTACGCTTCCTGTTGACACAAAAACAGGTTCGATTCATCCAAGAACTATACTTCAAAAGACTATTGTTGATGAATTTGTCAGCATGGGCTTTGTTATTGAGGATGGCAACGAGATCGAAACAGAGTATAACAACTTCACATCAGTCAATGTTCCTGAAAGTCACCCTGCACGTGATATGCAAGACACTTTCTGGCTTTCAAATGGTGAAGTGCTTAAAACTCAAACTTCCGCCGCCCAAAACAGAATACTGAAAACCTATGGGCCGGTTTGTCGTGTGCTTTTCCCAGGAAGATGTTTCAGAAATGAATCACTTGACAGCACGCATGAGAACACATTTTTCCAGATCGAAGGTGTGGTTGTGGATGAAAATGTGAGTGTAGCAAACCTTATTTACTTTATGAAACAGATGCTTAAGGGCGTGTTTAAAAAAGATATAAATGTTCGTCTACGTCCTGGATTTTTCCCATTTACTGAACCATCTTTTGAGCTTGATGCAACTTGTCCGCTTTGTGGAGGACGTGGTTGTAACAGTTGTTCTAAAACAGGTTGGCTTGAGCTTTGCCCATGCGGAATGATTCATCCAAATGTGCTTAGAGAAGCTGGTATTGATCCTGAAAAATATAATGGTTTTGCTTTTGGTCTTGGCTTTGACCGTCTTGTTATGATGAAAACAGGTCTTGATGACATAAGATATCTTAACAGCGGAAACATAAAACTTCTTGACCAATATGGGACTAAGATGTAGGAGGACAAAAAAATGAAAATTTCAATGAATTGGATTAAAGAATTTGTAGACCTTGACGGCATCTCTACCGAGGAGCTTATAAAAAGATTCAACCTTGCAACCGCAGAAATTGAGGGTTATGAAGAAAAGGGCAAGGAAATTAAAGATGTCATAACTGCTCGTATTGAAAAGATTTCTAAGCACCCAAACAGCGACCGACTCCAAATTATGCAACTTAATGTTGGTAAGCCTGAGCTTGTGCAAGTTTTAACCACTGCAACAAATATCTATGAGGGTATGGTTACGGCATTTGTTCAAGTCGGTGGACAGGTTTGTGGTCAGAAAATCGGCAAGGCAACCATGGGTGGCGAGGACTCTTTTGGTATGGGCTGCAGTGAGTCTGACCTTGGAATTGGCAGTGATGATGCTGGACTTTGGGATATAAAGGAAGATGTGCCACTTGGTGTTGACATAAAACAGCTTTGGCCGGTCGATGATGTTGTTTTTGAGATTGACAACAAAACACTCACAAATCGTCCTGACCTTTGGGGACACTATGGAATTGCTCGTGAATTTGCAGCAATTTTTGGAAGAAAACTTAAAGACATTCAAACTCTTGACCTTACAAAGTTTGAGGGACTTAAAAAATTGCATGTTAAAAATAATTCAGAGCATTGCTTCAGATATGGAGCGCTTGCTGCTCATAATGTGACGGTGAAAAAATCACCAATTTGGATGGCTTTGAAACTGAATTATTGTGGTATGCGTGATATCAACTTGCTTGCAGATATAACAAACTATATCATGCTTGAACTTGGACAACCTATGCATGCTTTCGACCATGATGTTGTTAGTGGTATCGAGGTTGTTGAGGCAAAAAAAGGTGATAAACTGCTTACTCTTGAAGGCGAAGAACATGAAATTCCAGAAGGATCCATAGTGATTGCTGATGACAAAAAAGTACCTGTTGCAATTGCAGGAATTAAAGGTGGACTTAAAGCGTCAATCTCTGACACAACAACTAATGTTTTGTTTGAGAGTGCAACCTTTGAGGCTCCGGTTATCAGAAAGACAAGCAGGGCAATAGGTCTTGTTACTGACGCATCGCAAAGATATGAAAAATCTCTTGATCCAGAATTGACAGAAATTGCTATGGGAAGGATCTTGAAAGTTTTAAGTGAAATTGATAAAAATATCGTTGTTTCAAGCAGCTTCACTGATGTTTACAGTATAAAATATCCTAAAATTACAGTTGAGATTACCGCAGAGTTTATTTCAAGAAGAATTGGTGTCGAGCTTCAGAAATCTCAAATTGAATCAATTTTAAAATCTCTTGGATTTAAAGTTTCTTCAAGGGGAGAAACAATTGTTGCTGAGGTTCCTTCATACAGGGCTACTAAAGATGTTTCAATGAAAGAGGATCTTGTTGAAGAAGTTGCAAGAATGTATGGCTATGATAATATTACAGAGCAGCCTTTGGCATTCAATCCTATTCCAACCGAGCTTAATCCTGCAGTTAAGCAAGAATATGATGTGAAAAAGTTGCTTGCAGAAAAGTATGACGCAAATGAAATTCACTCTTACATTTGGAATTATTCAGATTTCAATAAATCGCACTTTATTGCCTCTGAACCAGTGGTTTCTCTTATGGACAGCTCTAATGCTGGCCAAAGCGGAATAAGAAAAGACCTTTTGCCAACACTTTTGAAAGTGCTTGATGAAAATAAAAATACTAATTCAGAGTTTAGAATTTTTGAGATTGGAAGAGTTGCTGCAAATATAAATCAAGAAAATCTTGTGAATGAAGAGAAAAGATTGGCGGTTGTATTCGCAAGTCAATCTGCATCTTGTGAAGATCTTTTTGCAAAATTAAATCAATTTATTGTTGACTATGCAAAGAACAATCTTCTTATCGATATTGAGCTTAAAGAAGGGGATAAGCCAGCATTTATGCATCCTGTTAATACTTTCCGTGTTACATCGCGTGAGGGTGATTATGGTTATATTGGTGTGCTTCATCCAAAAACTGCAAATCTGATAGATAAAAGGTTAAAAATTGTGGCTCTTGAGG
>JAFSVX010000007.1 GCA_017444785.1 Clostridia bacterium | reverse complement strand
GGTCAACATGTCCCATAACCGTAACAACAGGTGGACGCTTAACAAGTTTTGATTCGTCCTCATCAGAAGTGTTATGAATTTCTGCAAGTTGCTCTTCAAATGTCTTTTCAACATTCTTTTCAAGAGTTACACCAAACTCTGATGCGATCAGCTCTGCAGAGTCAAAGTCGATATTACTGTTGATATTGACCATCATGCCCAAAAGCAAGAACTTGCTCATAATTTCTGGAACGGTATGGCCAATTTTTTCTGCCAAGATCTTGACAGTCAAGTTATCAGTTGTGATGACTGCATGCTCAATTTTTGGAGCAACAAATGTCGTTTCATCTTTTTGTTTTTTGCCACCACGTTTTCTGCTCCCCATTCTGTCGCCATCATCATAAAGCGATTCATCAGCAACATAGCCACGCATAACAAGAGCTTTTTTATTCATAGACTTTTTGTCATCTGAAGAATGTTCAAAAGTCTTTTTCTTAGTCCCATGATTAGTATTTTGCTTGGCAAGAGTGCTTGCATCAATCTTCTCTGCACCTGCAAAGCCAGGCTTTGCACCAACAGGTCTTTGCTGATTTTGACCAAATCTTTGACCTTGCATAACTGCGCCTTGATTTTGCTTAAATCCAGGTCTGCCACCATTAAAGTTTTGACCTTGTCTGTTCTGAAACCCATTTTGACTAAATTGGCGTCTGTCCTGAGGATTTCTGTTTTGACCATTCCCATTATTTTGGAATACTCTTTTTTCTTTCTGAGGAATATCTTTTGATTTATCAAATTGAGCTTGTCTTTTTGCAGCATCAGAATTCACCACAACAGCAGTTTTCTCAGAACCTTGACCAGTTTTCTCAGCTTGAGCACTTTGCTTAAAAGCACCAGCACTAAAAGAACTATCAACATTTTTTTGTTGACGTTCTTTCAAACTGTTTTTAAGTTGCTCCAGCTTGGCATAAGCCCTTTTAATGTTTGCACTAAGAGTTGCCAAAACTCCACTTTTTAAAAGTTCTTGCACCTTTTTGACATTTTCCAAATCCATTCTTGCTTGCCCCGTTTTTTCGTTATTTACCAAAAATTTTTCCTCCATTTATTCCATACAATTTATCATAGCCTCTGCCAAATTTCTGTCTGAAATTCCGAAAGCCATAATCTTTTCATTTAAAGTTATTTTATCCATATCCTCTTTGCTTAAACTTGTCAAAGAAAGATCATATGCATTGCACAAATTTGTCAGTTTTCTTAAAGAGTTTTCTGAAAGTGCATCACTGACAAAAACTGCAATAGGTTTTCTGTCATAAACAGCGTCTGCACCAAACACAATTTTATTTCCTTTAACTGCAAAGCCAAAATATGCTTTAAATTTCGTCAAATTCATTAAAATTTTCAAGCTCCTTATAAATTTCATCAGGACATTTCATTTTCAGCGCCCTGTTTAGCGCTTGACGTTTGATTGCCTCATTTATGCACTTTTCATTTTTGCAGATATAAACACCTCTGCCGTTCAATTTGCAATCCTTGTCAAATCTGATTTCATCTGCAGTTTTGACAATTTTTACAAGCCTTTCCTTAGGCAATTTATTTCTGCACACAATACACATTCTTTCAGGTTTCTTTTTTGTTTCCAAAACTGCACCTCTTATTCAATATCTCCAAAGATATTGTCGATATCATCAAGAGAGATAACCTCTTCCTGAGCTTCTTGCTTTTTCTCTTCCTCGCCAGCTTTTGATTCACTCTTAACGTCAATCTTCCAGCCGGTAAGTTTTGCGGCAAGACGAACGTTCTGTCCATTTTTACCAATTGCAAGTGAAAGCTTATCATCAGGAACGATAACTTTTGATGTCTTGTTCACTTCATCAATTTCAACTGAAAGCACTGTTGCAGGTGAAAGCGCGCGAGCAATATACTCAAATGGATCATCGCTCCAAATGATAATATCAATCTTTTCGCCACCAAGTTCTGAAACAACACTGTTAACCCTTGTGCCTTTGTTACCAACACAAGCGCCAAGTGGATCAATCTGTGGATCAGCACTGTAAATTGCCATTTTTGTTCTGTAGCCAGCTTCACGAACAATGTTTTTGATTTCAACGTGACCTGTTGAAATTTCTGGAACTTCGTTCTCAAAAAGTTTACGAACAAAACCAGGGTTTGATCTTGAAACAATAGCCTGCACTCCACGCGCAGTCTCACGAAGTTTCTTGATATAAACTTTTATTCTGTCGTTGATGTTGTATTTCTCACCATTGATTTGATCAGAAGGCATCAAAACACCCTCGATAGTTGTGCCCATAAGCTCGATATAGTAAGTGTCAGCCTCACTTCTTCTGATATAGCCAGTTGTAAGTGTGTCAACCTTTTCCTCAAGCTCTGCAAATGCTGCACTTCTTTCAGCTTCACGAAGCTTCTGAGTTACAACCTGTTTTGCAGTTCCAGCAGCGATACGTCCAAAGTCTTTTGGGGTGATCTCCTCTTTAACTTGATCGCCAATCTTATAGGCTTTTTTGATCTCCTTTGCTTCTTCCAAAGAAATTTCAGCGTCTTTGTTTTCAACAACGTCGACAACTGTTTTATAGGCATAAACTTTGATAGTATTTTTCTCTGGATTGAGTTTAACTTCAACAGATTTTGCCTCGCCAAAATTTTTCTTGTATGCCGCAACAAGCGCGCTCTCCAATGTTTCAATGAAGAAATCCTTTTTTATTCCTTTTTGTTTTTCCAGCTCATCAAGTGCCAGAAAGAAATCTTTGTTTGTCATTTTTGTTTTATTACTCCTTAATTAAAATTTTATATATTTTGTGGCTTTGGGAATCAAGTTCCTTGGAATTTCAATCTCCTTGCCTTTTTTATCGACTATTATGATGCTTTCACTGCTGTATGATTTCAGCACACCCACATAATTTTTATCTTTGCCAAGTTTCTGATAAAGCCCAATCTCAAGCTCTTCATCAACATTTCTTTCAAAGTCAAAATCAGTAACGATTGGCCAGTCAAGTCCCGCAGATGACACATTCAATG
>JAFSVX010000055.1 GCA_017444785.1 Clostridia bacterium | reverse complement strand
ATTAAAAAGGAGAAAAGTTATGAGTTATGCGGATAAAGTTTTTGTAAAAAACATAAAGGATATTTTAAAGCATGGAGTGTGGGATACAGATAAAGAAGTTCGCCCAAAATGGCTTGATGGGACACCTGCGCACACTATAAAAAAGTTTTGTATTGTGAACAGGTATGATCTTTCAAAAGAGTTTCCAATAATCACCATAAGAAAGACTGCATATAAAAATTGTATTGATGAACTTTTGTGGATTTGGCAGAAAAAGAGCAATAAAATCTCTGAGCTTGGCAGTCATGTTTGGGACAGCTGGGCGGATGAAAAGGGAACTATTGGAAAAGCCTATGGCTATCAACTTGGGGTGAAACATAAATACAAAGAGGGTATGTTCGACCAGGTTGACCGCGTGCTTTTCGACCTTAAAAACAATCCTACTTCAAGAAGAATTATGACAAACATCTATAACCATGCGGATTTGAGCGAAATGGGACTTTATCCTTGTGCATACTCCATGACATTTAATGTGACAGGAAATAAACTCAATGCAATTTTAAACCAAAGAAGTCAAGATATGTTGACTGCAAACAACTGGAACGTTTGCCAATATGCTGTGCTTGTGCATATGATGGCGCAGGCGTCTGGACTTGAAGTGGGTGAGCTTGTGCATGTGATTGCTGATGCGCATATTTACGACAGACATATTCCGCTTGTCAAGGAGATTATCAAGCATAAACAATTCAAAGCTCCAAAATTTGAAATTGATAAAAATATAACTGACTTTTATGATTTTAAAGTTGACAGCTTTAAATTTATTGACTATAAATATAATGAAAAGAAATATAAAATAGAAGTTGCGGTATAGGAGAAATTATGAATTTTATTGTTGCGGTTTCCAAAGATTTTGCGATTGGCTATAAGAACAGATTGCTGTTTGATTTGCCTTCTGATCTGGTATATTTTAAAAATCAGACTATGGGAAAGGTGGTTATCATGGGGGAAAGAACATATCTTTCACTTCCAAAGAAACCACTTCCCGGAAGAATAAATGTGGTTTTGAGTGATAATCCGCTTTTTCAGGCAGAGGGCGCAATTGTTGTGCACAGTCTTGATGAGCTTTTCAAAAAACTTGACAACTACCAAACAGAAGATATTTTTGTGTGTGGTGGGGCGAGTATTTATAATCTTCTGATGGACTATTGTGATAAGGCGTATATAACATTCGTCAATGCAACAAAACCTGCGGACACTTTCATCAAGGATATAACAAAAATGCCAAACTGGAAAATCATAAATGAAAGCCAAACATTTCAAGAAAACGGATATGGCTTCAAGTTTGTGATATTTAAAAATGAATCTGTGAAGGAATATAAAAAATAAAACATGTAAAATGAAAAAATTTACACAATAGTCGTGTAAATTTTTGTTTTTATTTGACAAAAAATTTTTATTTACATAAACTATATTCAAGAAACTTAAAAGGAGGAAAAAAATGAAAAAGAAAAATAACTTTTTCAAAACATTAGCTTTGCTTTTGATTTTACCAATTGCTTTAATGTTTGTTGGTTGTGGACCAAAAACAACTGTGGATCCTGCAGACCAAGGTGAAAATCAACAGCAAGAGCAACAACAGGACAACCAAGGTGATCAGGGCGAAAATGAACAGGGTGAGCAAGGTGACCAAGATGATAATGGTGGAAACGGCGAAAATAATGTAGCTGTAAAAGATGCTGCTTATCAATCATTAAAGTCAGTGCTTGCAGATATGACAAATGTTGACTATACCATGACTGCTTCTGAGGAAATGGCTGTTTATACTACGGTCGAACCAATTTTGGAAGAAGAGGAGGAAGAGGCACAAGAAGTTACTCTTGATGAAGAGAGTGCTGAAGAAAATGTGGCAGAACCAATGCTTGTCATGAGTGATTATGGTAAAGTAATAACTCATGTTGATATGGCAAATGGTCAGATGGTCGGTTTCAGTTATGACTATAATCCAGAAACAAAAACATTTAATGATGCTGCAGATGAAGTTTGCTATATTGTAAAGATTGGAGAAGGAAATGACGCCATTTGGGCATATCTCAGCGAATATGAAGGTGTAAAGAGTGCTGTAAAATATAGTCCAGATCATGTTGCGCATGAATACGGACTTATTGCTCAAGTTAATGAGATGGCAGGCGTATTACAAGGTGATACAATTGAGGAACTTATTGCAGGCATGCAAGATTCTGAATTGTTTGACGAGATGCTGAATAGTTTTTCAACTATGTTAATGGGTGTCTCTTTTAAATTCGATTTTGACGTTGACGTTGAAATAGAAGATGATGTGACGACTTTAATCTTACTTATTGACATATCGATAGATACTGCTGCTGTTCAAACAATCGGAGAAGAAGAAAATGAGGACGCTCAGGCAATGCAATTTGAATGTAATTTTGAAATGAAAGTAAAATTTACATCAAATAAGATCATTGGTTTTTACAGGGTTGGACAGATGTCAGCAACCATGTATGGTGAAGAGCAAGGCGTTGCATATAAAGCAACAATGTCTATGGATATGAAAGATTTAACTGAGTTTACATATCAAGCATTTGACACAACATTATTGCCAAATACTGATGCGATCGCTGAATATGGTGAAGTTCAAGAAAGAGACCGCTATATTTATATAGTTATTGATGGTCAAAGACAAGGTATAAGTAATTATTCTTATGAGTGGTCAGAAGAACTTGAAGAGGGTGTTGCAACTTATGCTGATAAACTTGTTCTTGCAGATTTAGACTTAACTTATTATGGATTTGAGCTTGATGAAGATAAATTTACAATTGATGGTTGGTATCTTGATGAAGCATGCACAATATCTGCAGGTGAGAGTGTTGATTTCAAATCATATGACCAAGAAATTTATGCAAAGCGTTCACCAAAAGACGGATATGCAGTTATTGTTTATAAGTTTGGAACAAAAGCTTATATTTCTCAAGAGTTTGTTGATGTTGTTGATGTAAATAGTGAAAATTCCCTTCCATCAGAAGGTGATATCAATGAAATCGCTGGAGAAGATTATATCTTCACAGGTTTTGTTGATGCTGAAGGCAATGAAATAACATCATTTGAAGATATAGGTGTTGAAAATCAAGGCTATTATGTAATTTATGGATTACTTGAAGATAATCCTGCAGCTCAATACAACCAAGGTCAAGAATAAAACTTTAGTGAGTAATTAGTTTTGCCTAAATAATTTTAATTACACAAAATGTAAAAAGCCAGCTTAATATTCAGCTGGTTTTTTGTTTGAAAAATAATCAAAATATTTTTGAAAAGTATAAATTATTATTTGAAAGATAAAGGTATTAAGGAATTTAAGTGTTTTTATTCATACTTAACAAGTTTAAGGTCGTCTTTGGTCAGGATTATTTGTTGATCAATATTATACGAAGCGCTTGGTTGTAAAAATTGAGAGTAATTGTTTTTGTTTATAAGTCTTTCGATCGCGTCGTTTCTTAAAGTTTTCCAAAAACTTGTTTCAGACAGTGCAAATTGTCCATTTGAACCAACTATGATATGGTCAAGAACGTCAACATCATTTATGAAACAGTTTGTAAGTATGCTTCGGGTGAAATTCAGATCTTCATCTGAAGGTTGGGCGAAACCTTTTGGGTGATTGTGTGAAATTATTATGCGGTCACAGTTTCTAAGCACCATAAGTTTTGTTATATCTTTTATTATGATGTTTACCTTGGATACGCTGCCTGCGCCGATTTTATCACAAGAGATAATGTGATTTTTGGAAGAAAGGCAAATCACATAAAATTCCTCAACAGTTTTACCAGTGAAGAGCTTTGCACAATACTCCTTTGCAGCATTTGTTCCAGAAATTATGGTTGAACGTTTAGATTTTGTGTATGTGTTTGTTACGTTGAGCATAAGATTAAGATAAAGAGCTGTGTGATAGCCAACGCCGTCCACCTGCATAAGAGCCTCGACAGGAGCTTCCAAAACGTTGTCAAGATTGCCAAATCTGTCAAGAAGACGGTGAGCTATTGGGTTGGTGTCCACTCTTGGAATTGCAAAGAAAAGCATATATTCCAAAATTTCAACCTCTGAAAATGCGTCAAAGCCATTTTTCAAATATACTTCACGCATTCTTTCACGGTGATTTGAGTGAATGCCACCAGCAGTTTTCTTTGCTGTATCTTTTGTTTCTTTCATAAATTTATCCTTGTGCATAAAATTTAAAGAAATACTGATAAAGTTTGCTTTTTGCTTTACAATATTTCTCTTTAAAGATATAATAAATGTATAAAACCAATTTGTCAATTAAAGGAGGAAAATTTTTATGACTTTAGGTGGTTGGATTGCGCTTGGTATTGTCGGATTCATAGTACTTGCGCTTATAGTATGGGTTATTGGAAGCTATAATGGACTTGTAAGACTCAGAAATAATGTGGAGGAGTCTTTCTCTGCAATGGACGTTTACATGAAAAAACGTTATGACCTTATCCCAAATATTGTGGAAACAGTAAAGGGCTATGCAAAACATGAAAAAGAAACGTTAAATGCTGTTATCGCTGCAAGAAACAGTGCTATTGCTGCTCCTGATCCAAAAGCAAAAGCAAAAGCAGAAAATGAAATCTCTGGAGCGCTTCGTCAATTGTTCGCTCTTGCTGAGAACTACCCTGATTTGAAAGCAAACACAAGCTTTTTGGATCTTCAAGCTCAGCTTCAATCTATTGAAACAGAGATTGCTAACTCAAGAAGATATTACAATGCTAATGTAAAAGAGTATAATACCAAAATTGAGGTTTTTCCAAGCAATATTGTTGCTGGCTGGTTCAACTTTAAAAAGAGAGATCTTTTTGAAATTGAAAACAAAAAAGAAAGAGAAAATGTTAAAGTGGAATTTTAGATAAGTGAAAAAAAGTAAATTTTTTGTATCAACTATTGCATTTGTCATTTTGACAATTGTATCGTTATTGATGTGTTTGAGTGATGTTGTGGGGTCAACTGCAAATGTTGACCTCTCTTTATACAGTCAAGAGCAAGATGTGGTCAGCATTACCAATCTTAATGTTGATGTGTCTGTCAGCAAAAATAATATCGCAGAGGTTAAAGAAACATTTTGTGTAACTTTTAATAAAAATAATCTTAGTGAAGTTATAAGATATGTGCCTTATGCCTCTTATGTTTATCATGAGACTGAAAACGGAGTGGATAAAAAAATCCACTATAGCAAAATATACGACATCGATGGCGTGGGTGAATATGGCGAGACATGCAATATTTATTATGATGAAGAAAACGGATACTTAACAATAGGACTCAGGAAAGTCGAGGGCTTTTTCGAAAAAGATGAAACCAGAAACTTTACCATAAGCTATAGAATGGATATGGGAAAGGACACCAACAAAGGCTTTGACGAGGTTTATTTCAATATCGTTGGCACCAACAGTTTACTCACGATTGAGAATGTGTCTTTCCAAGTGGCGCTTCCTGGTGATGAAAGCCAAACAAAGTCGCTGAACGTTTACTATGGCAAAGACGGAAGCACCAAGACGCTTGAGGTCACCAGAAGTGGCGAGCTTGTGATGGGCTCTGTCGATAAACTTGACGCGTGTGAGGGTATCACTATTCGTGCGGTCTTTGAAGATGATTTCTTGACCTATGATAAGGAGATTTTCGCTTCACAGATAGTAAGCATTATTGCGGCGTTTGTTGCGGTTGTCCTTGCGGTTGTGATTGCGCTTAAATTTATTCAAAGAAAGAACTATCCAAGACCAATTGAGGTCGCTTGTCCAGAAGGTGTAACGCCTCTTTCCGCAGATGTGTTTGTCAATGGTGAGTGCGGGGAAAAGGCTATTTCTGCGGCAATAGTCTATCTTGCAAGCAAGAAATATTTAAAGATAAAACAGCTTGACACAAAAAAGATAGTGCTTTTAAAACTGAAAGATGCAGACGACAAGCTTGACTCTTCGCTTAAAGGCGTGTTTAATACAATATTTACATCAGATAACAAAGAGGTTATGCTGGAAGATCTGTCTGTTGATTTCTTTACGAAAGCTAAGGTGATAAGAAACACAACTAAGACCAAAGTTGAAACGGCGCTTTATGATGATAAAAAGAGGAAATTGAAAAACACGCTTACAGCATTTTGCATTATTGCGATGACTGTAAGTATTGCAAGTTTAGCACTTATTTCAGTTGAATTCTTTGGTTTTTGGGCAAATACGCTTGCACCATTTGTTGTAAGCTTTGTCTTCTTTGCGACATTCACGATTTATACATTGACTGTCAAAAATCATTTTATATTCAAGTATCTTGTTTGTGCAATGTTTGTTTTTATTGACTTTGTGGTCTATTTTAAAGGTGGATATTCGCAGATTGACGGATTTTGGCTGGGCTTTGTTGCAATGATTTTGATTTCACCTTTGTCAATACTTGCATCGGGCGAAGCGCTTTATTCGAAAGAGGGCAAAACGCAAAAAGGCAGGATTGAAGGCTTTAAAGATTTCATCTTAAAGTGTGAGGTCTCTCAGCTGAAAATGTTTGCCGAAGAAAACCCATCATACTATTTTGACGTTCTGCCATATGCCTATGTTTTTGGGCTTTCTGATGTCTGGATGGAAAAGTTTAAGTCTATTGAGATAACGATTCCTGACTGGGTTGAAATGGAAGGCGTTGACATTGTTGATATTTTGATATTTAATTCAATGTTCAATAACTTTATGCTGACCTCACATAACAACTTCATTAAATCCGGTATAGCCATGGCAAGATCTTCATCTTCTTCCTTTGGTGGAGGCTCCTTCGGTGGAGGATTTGGCGGCGGCGGATTCTCTGGCGGTGGTGTTGGGGGCGGTGGCTTTGGTGCCCGCTAATTTCGGGGCGAAAATATACATATCTGCTGTGTTTCTATAAAAAAATTCACACATTCGTTTATGAAAATAAAGTCGTGCGTGAATTTTTTTATGAGCCTTGCATCTGTGCATATTTTCGCCCTGAAATAACGTTATGTGAAGAAAAAAATAAAAAATCTATGTTCTTTAAAAATTCCCACACAGTTACGTATGTAAATACGCGCCTGCGTGGGAATTTTTTAGTGCCTTGCCTAACCGTTAAATTTCGCCCTGAAATGGTTGTTCCGCTTGGCTTACCAAGCGGATTGCATCATCGCATATTGAGCAAATTTTTGTTTTATGCTGTGAAAAGAAGATTTCCATATACAAAAAAGTATCATGGAAATCTTCTTTTCTTTGCCTAAATTCAAAAATATAACTCAATCTGCTGCCCTGGGGTTTCTATTTGATATTCTCAGGGACAATTATGGTTTGGATGTTTTTTATTGCTTTATAATTATTGATGTATAATTATTTATCTTTTAAATAAATACTATATTAAGCGTGGAATTGTTGACTATTTTGGCGGAAAAGTATAAAATATAAGTATATTTGAAAGGTATTTGATATGAAGAAAAATAACAGCTTTAAACATTTGGTTTTATTCACTTTATTTGCTATTGTGTTTGCACTTGCTTCTGTTTTCTTTGTGCCTGCAAAAAATATCGCAAGTGCAGATGATTTTTCTGTCGTGATTGAGAATCAAGTGCTGACATCTGTTGATGGCGATTTTACTGGCAGTAAGATTGAAAATGAAGAAGATGTCCTTGAATATCTGAATAATTTTAAAAGTGATTTTGGGTTTGATGATGCAAAAGATAACTTGAAATTTAACAAGACAGTTCAAAGCCTTATTGGAAATGTCTTTCAGTTCAATCAATATGTTGACGGTCTGAAAGTCTATGGCGGTGAGCTGAATGTCGGAACCAACAAAAACAAAAGGATAAAGAGTATTGACGGAAAATACTATATCAATCCTGCATATGACAAAAACATAGCGATTGTTGAAAGTGAAGGACTTGGTATTGCGAAGGGGGCATATCAAGATGCGGAAATATATTATGAAGAACAGGTGATTTTGCCAGAGGGGGAATGTGTTGCATACATTTTCTTTGTTGCAAAAGCTGACGAGTCGTTGAGAATATTTATCAATGCGTCAACCGGCCAGATTGTCAAAAAGGTTGGAGTGAACTCGGCTGCAAGAAGTTCAATTTATGCAAGTGGGTATAATACTTCGGCGGAGACAATTGAGGTTTCCATTGACGGCAATGATGTTGAGCTTCCTGTGACAAAATATACCAGCACCAATGGTGGTGGATATTTTTATGCTTTGGCAGATGCAAGCGGGTCAAAAATTTATACGACAAAGGGAAATAAGAATAACAATGCCAACGACATGTCAACATACACTTACACTTGTTATGACAGTGCCAATAATTCAACAAATCCTGCTGCAGATTTTACTGATGAAGATTCCTTGAAGGCATATAACAGCCTTTTGACATGCTATAACTTTTATAAAGATGAGGACAGTTTTGGCATTTCTATTGACGGTATAAAAAATAAAAATGGTCAGCGTATTGACCTTATTGCCATTGTGCATTTTGGCTCAAACTATGAAAATGCGGGATATGTTGAGCCTGCCTACAACAACTATACACACAAATACGATACCTATGGATATTTCATCTTCGGTGACGGTAAAAGCGGAAGCACAAGCTCGTTTGTCAATGGTCTGGATATTGTGGGACACGAATATCAGCACGCCATGACCTCAAGCATTGTTGCTTTGGAATACTCCAAAGAATCCGGCGCGCTTTCTGAAGCTTTTTCTGATATTTTTGGCGCGGTTATTGAAGGTAAGGGTATTTCTTCACCTGACTTTTGGAAACTTGGCGAAGACGTCGTGCTCAGCAGTTCAAGTGGAACAAAATATTTGAGAAATATGGCAAATCCTTCGGCTACTGGTTGCGTTTCAGACTATAGCCAAGTGGCGTATTACACCAACAGAACATCTGACTATGGTGGGGTGCACTATGTTTGTACGCTTCCAACCTATGCGACTTATCTGATGTATAAAAAAGCACCAGAATTTTTCAATGAATACAATATTTTAAGGCTTTGGTATCAGACGCTCAGCCACCTTACAACTACCTCTGGTATTGATGACTTTTGTGCGGGAATGATGAGGGCTGCGGACGAGCTTGAAATGAGCGATGCAATGAAAAATGTTATTGAATACGCATTTGCGACTGTTGGTGTGCCAGGATACTATGGCACAAAAACATGGAATAATAATGGGCTGACCACCTTTCAAGGTGCAGGCACAATCGCAAGTCCTTATCTTATAAAAACTGTGGCAGACCTTGCTTCACTTGCATACTATGTCAACAGCGGAGAGCCTGCACATGCCGAGTATCTTACTGCAAGGTATAAACTTGATGCTGACCTTGATTTAGGTGGTGTCAGCTGGCTTGCAATTGGCACGGCGACAAATCCATTTAATGGCTATTTCAATGGCGCGAGCCATACAATAACTGGGCTTAATCTTGAAGCGAATTCAAGTGTGGCTTTTAGTGGTCTGTTTGGTTATGTTGGTGAAGGTGGCTTTATTTATGACCTTAACATTGGAAGTGGAAGCACAACAACAGAAGCTGAATATGTCGGTGCAATAGCAGGAAGATTATATGGTGGCATTTCAGGTTGCTCTTCACAACTTGCAATCACCGGCAAAAATGTTGGTGGTCTTGTTGGCCTTATGATAAACAAAGACGGTGGACAAAAAGTCGCAAACTGTTTTGTCAAGGCTGACCTTGTTGGTGAAAAAGTTGGTGGACTTGTCTGCACCTTTGCAACCGAGAAAAACCAAAATGATAATCTTTATGAAAGCGCCTATGTCACAAGCAGTTATTATCAAGGAAAAATCACCGCACTTAATGGCGGTGGAATTTTGGCTGAAGGAAATGCAATTTATCTTGTCAACAACCTTGTTTATGCAACGTTTGATGGTAAAAACAATCAGACTTTGTTTGGAGGTCTTGTTGCCAATCTGTCTTGCAACAATCCAATTTCTTTGGACGATGCAACAAATGTTTATAACTATGTTTTGACAAACAGAATATATGCAAACTTCACAAATACCACTCAGGCAAATTGTGGACTTATTGCGGGCTTTGTTTATGGAAGCGCAGCAGTCGGACAGGCTCTTATAAGTGGCAATATTGCAAAAACTGTAAGTGGAATAAATTTTGTTTATAGTATTGAGGACGAATCTTCAACAAAACTTGAGGACAACAAACTCAGCAATGATGTAATTTTCAGTGGTGATTTTGATTTTGACAACGCAAGCTATTATGAAAATCAAGACTGGACAGTCCTTTCGCAATCCGCTTCATTTGACCTTGTTGGAACATTTAAAATAGTAAACAAGAATATGCCAAGCTTTAAAGATATGGATTTTTGGCTTAATGTTTCAGGATACTCTTTCGCAGGTGGCGATGGAACAAAAGATAACCCTTATCAGATTGCCACAGCCGAGCAACTTGCTTCGCTCTCTTCACTTTTGTTGCCACAACTCAAGTATAGTGATTTCTTTGGATATTATTATGATTATGAAAACTATAATAATTATTCATCTGCCTATTATATTTTGACAGATGATATCGACCTTGGTGGAAAAGTTTGGTCAGGTTTGGGCTATGCAATCTATTCTTTTGAAAATGATGAAATCAATAGGAACTCATCTTACACAAAAACATACTTTTTCACAGGTTCATTTGATGGCAATGGCCATGTGATTAAGAATATGAAATCACTTGGGGTTTACTCAATTGGTGGACAATCAAATGACGGACATAGCTATTTACTTTATGAGTTT